>DAOTCE010000014.1 GCA_035452965.1 Candidatus Paceibacterota bacterium
ATCCCAGCTCACGCAAACGCGCGCGCAGCCAGGCCGAAAGCTCGACCAGCCCGGCAAATCGTTCCTCCCACCCGACACGCCGGACCGCCGCGGCCAGGGCGTGCAACAGGTTGGACGAGAACGTGAACGGCACCCCGTCCAGCGCCGCGTAGTAACCCAGATCCAGGTAGCGCGGCAATGCGTGCGCGCTGGGCACAATCTTGTGATCGTAGAAGACCATTGAGAGACCCGGATACGACCGCAATCCCTTGCCGCTGGCACACGAGGCCAGCCAGACGCCGCGCAAGTCCACCGGCACGGTGCCAATCGAGCTGATGCAATCCACGCACAGCTTCACGTCGAACTCCGCGCAGAGGTGTTTCAGCCGGCCCAGGTCATTTAGCAGCCCGGTCGAGGTCTCGCAGTGGGCGCACCAGACCCAGGCAAGTGCGGGTGCGCGTTCGAGACACCGGCGCACCGCTCCGAGGTCGAGCGGTTCGCCCCAGGAATGCTCCACCGTTTCGAAGGCCAGGCCCCACCGCCGCGCGTGATCCACCAACCGCTCGCCAAACTCGCCGTTGCTCAGCACCAGCCCCGGCTTGCGCTCCAGCGAAAGCTGGCCGCCAACCACATCATTGGCCAACGTGCCCGACCCCAGGAACAGCTCCACGCTCCGTGCCTTGACCAGCTCACAGAGCACCTGCTTCGTGGCGTGGAAGTCCTTAATGAACGCGTCCGCCCGGTGCGATTCCGGTGCCTGCTCAAAGGCCCGCCGTACTTCGCGGCGAACCGTCACCGGCCCTGGCAGGAAACTCACCGCGCTGGGCTGGAATGCGCGTGAGGGGGAGGAGCGCAGGAACTCGCGCGCGGTATTCTCAAACGTCTCCAAGGTCACGTACATCGGCTGAAACTGCGCTTCGCCGGTCCCCACCAATGGCCCGAACGGCACAAATCCCAGGTGCTGATACAATTTGAACTGCCGTGTCGTGCCGGAAATGATCGCCAGGTCGTACCCCTTCTCAATGCCGTGCTGCCAAAGCAGCGCCAGAATGCCTTGCAGCACCTGGGCCCCGCGATACTTCTTCTCGATCGCCAGGAGACGAATTTCGCAAATCCTGCGCCCCGCCGGCAGATACGAATCCAGCCGCTCGAGCTTCTGATCGAGCGAAAAGGGCCGGTTCCCACGCACCGCCAGCATGCCGACGAGCTTCCGCCCGCACAGGCAGATCAGGTAAGTGTTCTCCGCGTGGAACTTGTCCACCAACCGATGTGTTGGCGCGGCCTGGTGCTGGGGAATCTCCTCGACGAAGGTTCGGTAGTTGAGCCGGTGAACCTGCTCAAATTCCCAATCCTCATTAGCGAACTTGAACACCAATGCAGGCTTAGCGCTCATGCTTCAGGTGAGTCGTGTTTGGGGTGAACATTGCGATGCTCCACGAAATTCGAGAATTCAGACATCAGGTTCCTCCGATGCGCAATCAGCACCAACCCCGCCAGGGCGGTAGTGCCGGCCACCTCCGTCTCCCCGCGCGCCAGATACGCGCTTGCCAGCGGCAGACACGCCAACGCAAATAAACCGGGTAAAATGGTTCTTCGCAGCACAGCAAACGCCCCGGCAAACAGGACCACGAAAACCAGCGCCAATTGCCAGTCATAAAACAACAGCGCGCCCAGCGCGGTTGCTACTCCTTTGCCCCCGCGGAAACACAATTGCACCGGCCACACATGCCCCGCCACGACGGCCAGCAGAGCCAGGGTGCAGATCGTGTCATCCATCGTGAAATGCCGCGCCGCCCACACCGCCAGCGCGCCTTTGCCAAAATCCCCCAGCGCCGTCAGCACGAAACCCCGCCACCCCAGCAACCGACCCACGTTCCGCGCACCCACGCTGCCGCTGCCCACCTCCCGCAAGTCCTGTCCGGTGCGAAACCGGACTAGGTAGTAACCTGTGGTGAAGCACCCCAGGACATAGGCGGCCAGGGCAATCCAGCCTGCCTCGCTCCAATCGGCGGACTGCAGTTGTTCCAACCACGGCATAGCTTATCTCAGATCATCATCCGGCGACTCGCTGCCCGTCGGATTGCGGCCTAGTGTAACCCGTTCATAACCCCCCTGGGAACAAAAAACTTCGCCCCGGTGTAAGGCCTGGGGGGGCCGCCTCGCCGAGGCGGTCAAACAGTGGTGCTTTCGACGAAAGCGCCCTGCCCGACTGAGCGATTAAGCCCCGGCAGGGCAGCCGTTGTCGCGCCGGGAAGCCGCTCGTGTCCTCCTGTGCTTCCATCCGCATGTCCCCTTTCCACTCAACCCACATTTCGCCGATACCAATCCATCGCCAGATCCAACCCTGCCTGAATGCTGTGTGTGGGAGCATACCCGAGCAGCCGTCGCGCCTTGCCGATGTCCGCCACCGAGTGCCGCACGTCGCCGGGCCGGAAGTCGCGATAGATCGGCTTCTGCTCCGGCACCGACGCGTCCCTGGCGCGCAAGGCGCTCTCCAGCAGCCGGAAAAGCTCGTTGAGCGTCGTCCGCTGGCCAAGGGCGACGTTATAAACCTCGTCCAATGCCCCGGCCTTCCTGGTCGTCGCGGCCAGCAGATTGGCTTGCACCACGTTGGCCACGTAACAAAAGTCCCGGCTCGTCTCCCCGTCGCCGTTGATATGCACCGGCTGCCGCTTGAGCAGCGCCGCAATCCAGTGCGGAATCACCGCCGCGTAGGCCCCCTCCGGGTCCTGGCGCGGTCCGAACACATTGAAGTATCTCAGGCCGATGCAGCCAAGGCCATAGGCCTGCGCGAACGCCTGCGCATACACTTCGTTAATGCTCTTCGTCGCCGCGTAGGGGGATAGCGGCCTGCCCTCGCTCCCCTCCGTGGCGGGCAATCCCCGTTCATTTCCGTACACCGCGCTGCTCGACGCGTAAACAAACCGTTTCACCCCCGCATCCCGCGCCGCCAGCAACATGTTCAGGAACCCTGTTACGTTGCTCTCATGCGCCCCAAGCGGATCGGTCATGGACAACGGCACCGAACCAAGCGCCGCCTCGTGCAACACGAAATCCACTCCCGCGCACGCCTCCCGGCAGAGGGCCAGGTCCCCGATGTCCCCCTCCCGGATTCGTAACCGCGACCACTGCGCCTGGCTGACCGCCTCTTTGACCTCCTCCAGGTTCCTCCGCTTGCCGGTCGAAAAGTTGTCCAACCCGATCACCCGCTGGTCCAGTTTCAGCAATGCCTCCAGCAGGTTCGACCCGATGAACCCAGCCACACCGGTGACCAGCCACACCTTGAGCGCGGTCTTCAATTCTTCCTGCACAATGTCGTAAGCAGTCATTATTCCTGTCGTATTGCGCGCCGAAGCATGCCTCAGCCGGCCACCCGACAAAAGCAGTTTCTGCCTCACCAGGCGAGCATCGCCCCAAAGCCAGGTTCCGCTGGCCAGCAGAACCGGTCTATCTCCATATGACGTGAGCCCTCGCAAACCCCGCTTTCCGGTTGACGCTTCCTCGCCCCTCCGCTCAATAATCCCGACCACAACACCATATTGACGCTCGATGAACATTGCCATCCGCCGCTGGACCCCGCCCGACCTGCCCGCCATCCAGAACCTGCTGCGCGAGACGTGGCTGGATGCCTACGGCTCATTCATCCCGCGCGAGGACCTTGCCGGTTACCTCCAGGCGCACTATTCGCAGGAGAAACTGGAAATGCTCTTCGCCGATCCGGACGTAACCGGCCTCCTCGTGGAGATGGAAGGTGTGGTGGCGGGTTACGCAAAATTGTTTCACGCCCGTGCGGAGCAGCGGTTTTACATGCACCAACTCTACATCCGGCCGGCCAAACAGGGCCTCGGGCTTGGCCACCGCCTGATGGCTTGCGCTGAACAACACGCCCGCCAGTTGGGCGCCGACCGAATCTGGCTCGGCGTAATGGTCAAGAATACCCACGCCGTGAGCTGGTACAAGAAAATGGGCTTCGCCGTCACTGAAACCGCGCCCTTCGTCATGGGATCTACCACCGTGGACCACTACATAGGCTACGTTCCGCTCCCGCTACCCAACAACCGGTAGATTGCTTTTGCGCCCCCGCCTGTGCTCAGTGCTGCGCGGGTGACTGATTCTCACACAGCGGTGCTTTCGCGCCTTGCCGTGCCCAGGGACAGACACTCTCCGGCAAAGGTCGGGGCGTAAGTCCCGGGATCTCACACAACGGGCAGCAGCTTTACGCCAACGCCAAGTCAGATTATACTCCCGGGTCGCTTGCGAATGAAATGAAGGAAGTCGCCAATCACCGGGTTGCCAAGGGCGAGACTCTAATTACGTTCGAGGATCGCCCGTCGGACTCTCCGTTCATCGAACGGGTTTGGAGGAGTCGAAGCGACCAGGCGGGCAGGTTTACTTCCCTGGCGTCCTGTCATTGGGGAATGGTGGTCATGCGCCTTCAGGGCAAGGTTTCGTTCATCGTGCGCGGGCCTGAAACCAAGGCAACGATGGCGGATTGTCCGGCGCAGGGCGAGTGGGTCGGGGTCCTCTTCAAACTCGGCTCCTTCATGCCATTGCTGCGTCCCAGCGGGTTGCGCGACCGAAATGACTTGGTGTTGCCAAACGCCACGGGGCGGTCGTTCTGGCTGGATGGCTCAGCTTGGGAGTTTCCCAGTTTTGCAAACATGGAAGCGTTCGTAAACCGACTCGCCCGGCGCGGGTTGCTTTGCGAGGATCGCACCGCGAAGGCGGCGATCAGCGGTGAGTTGCAGAATGTTTCACAGCGCACGGAGCAGCGGCGCGTACGGCAGGTCACGGGGCTAACCTGCGGGGCAATCTACCAGATAGAGCGGGCACGCCGCGCCGTTTTGCTTTTGAGGCAAGGTATCTCAATCCTCGATGTGGCGCATCAAGCGGGTTACTACGATCAGGCACACCTCACGCGATCCCTGCGGCGATTCGCCGGGCAAAGCCCCGGGCGCATCTCGCAAGGCCAGGATCAGTTGTCGTTTTTATACAAGAAATAAGCTGCGCTGCGTGCCAAGCTGTGGCTGTGAATATGAACTGCGACACAATCATTCAAACGCCGGCGCAACCTTCATCCAGGGCCGGAACGATGCGGAAGGCGGGCACGGGGCTCACCGGGTTGATGGTGCTGTTCCTGGCCTTCGACGGAATCACCAAGGTGATTCGCGTCGCTCCAGTGATGGATGCCTGCCAGAAAATGGGCATCGGCCCGGACATGGCTGCGGCAATCGGCTTACTGTTGCTCGCCTGCACCGTTATCTACGTGGTTCCTCGGACCGCCCTCTTTGGGGCGGTGCTTCTGACCGGTTTTCTTGGCGGGGCGGCGGCTACGCACATCG
Organism: Candidatus Paceibacterota bacterium; assembly: GCA_035452965.1. Taxonomy (NCBI): domain Bacteria; kingdom Bacillati; phylum Minisyncoccota; species Minisyncoccota bacterium. The sequence goes on from DAOTCE010000014.1 coordinate 5,322, forward strand.
TTCATGGAAGCGGGGCTTTCCCCGCCGGTTTCGCCGTCGGCTGTGGCGTGCTGGTTTGGACGGGGCTGGTTCTGCGCGAACCCTGCCTGTTGCGCTGGATGTTCCGGCGCGGTAACACGCACTGAAGTAACGAGTGGTCGAAATTAGTCACCAGAACAATCAACCACCCAAACACCATGTCCTACCAGGCCTACCTCACCAATATTAGAACCAAGACCGGCAAAAGCCCGGCCGAGTTCCGGGCGCTCGCCGAGAAGAGAGGATTCACCGATGGCGGTCTGCTCACAGCGGGAGTAAAAGCGGGTGCAATCGTCAAGTGGTTAAAAAAGGACTTCCACCTCGGGCATGGCCATGCCATGGCCATCTATGCCCTGTTGAAAGGGTTGAAGAACGAAGACAGCCCCTGAGACAACCGCATGCCACGCAAATAAAGGGGGCAAACAACGGAAACGCATGGAATTGATTTCGCATCAGACAATACGCATGCCCCCTGGCGCTTGCTCCTCTCCGGCCTCGGGCTTCGCCTTCGGCATCCGTGACTGTATCAATCCCTCCCTCTGCGCTCCGGCGGGCCCATCTCAGTTCGCTCACCCGCCGTACCCGCAAAAAAACAAACCGGCAGGAGCTTCCTGCCGGCTCGAGGGTCTTGAGCTGAATGCCGGGCGTTTAAGCCGCAGCCTTTCGGCGCAACGCTAGCAGCGGCAAACCCAGGAGCAACAGGCCCATCGTGCCAGGTTCGGGTATCTGGCTCACTTCGATGTTATCGAAGAGGGCGATGTTCAGGAGAATGTTGTTGGGGTCAGCAGATGAACCCGCGTTAGTGTCGCTGAATGCGAAAAGGATGTTACCTCCTCCCAGCGTGACGGTGCTAAGGTCAACCACCGCCAACGGCAACCCGTCAATGGACCAACCCGCGAGCCCGCCGGCGACCTCGATAACCACGCGCCGCCACGCGAAGCTCGTTTCGCCGGCATCGGTCGAACCGGTCTGCCCGGGGAACAGCCCCACCTGCGCGGCTGGTGCGGCTTGCGCTGGGAAAAAGTCTGTGTAGTAAACCGCGCTATTATTGATGCCTCCGCCCGGCGACTGATACACGGCGTTGCCGGCGGGATAGCTGCTTGTGGCCGCCGATGAGTACGCCCGGTAATCTGAGGCGGAACCCCCGTCGAGCGTCGTGCCAAAGGCAACGCTCTCCTTGGTCGCCGCGCCAGGCCAGAACGCGACATTGCCGGCCGTGCCAATCCCATACAGGGCAAGCTGCGTGCTGCCGTTGCCCCCAGGGCCCAGCGGCCCTACATAGTTTTGCCACATGTCGAAACTCACCCGGTAATCCCCCGAGAAACTCTCGCCGGTCGGTGACACGCTGAACCCGCTGAATACACCGCTGAAATTGTTCGCTGTCATCTTGAGCCCGCGCGTGCCCGACCCGTTCGGAGCGGCGGGCACGCCAATCGCCGAATAGTCGTAGAAGAAGTCCACCGTCGTGTCCGAAAGCCCGGGATCGTTCACGGTCCAATTCGCCGTGTCATCCACGTTGAAGTCCTGGGAATACAGCGCCGCTGATGCGTTGCTGCCACCCAGCGCCCACCCGAAAGCTGCCACCAGCACAATTCTCAATGTCGTCTTCATAATCATTCATAGTCTCCCAATCTCGCTGGACCTGCTGCCATTCTTGGCCCAGCGCTGCCATTCTTGGCCCAGCGCTGCCATTCTAGGCCCACCGCTGCCCCTTGTCAATGGAGAACTTGCAGAAGCCGCGAGGCCGCAGCGCGTATGCATGAAGCCGCCGGAGGCGCGCGGGCATCCTGCCCGCTTTTCGGTTGCAGACCAGACAAGCGGGCATGATGCCCGCGCGCCTTCATGCATACGCGCTGGCGAGGCCGTAAGGCCTCAGTATTAGTTGGGGCCGCCTCGCCGAAGCGGCCGAACGATGGCGACTTCGGCGAATGCACCCTGCCAGACGGAGGGATTACTGCGGCGGCTACCTGCCCCTTGACAAAACCCAATGAACAGCGCAGCCTTTAAGCGAGTCGTTACGAAACGCCGCTCGACGGCGCGCACTCAAGCGCCCCTGCCCGGCTACAAGGTCATGGCTGTAAGGGCAAAGTGCTCATGGAGATGAGCCGCGGCTTGAAGCTGCCGGCGGGTCAAGTGCGGGAACAGGAGGCCCGAGGGCGAATCAAGGCCCAATGATGCTCCAATCATGCTCCAATCATGCTCTAATCATGCTACCAACACCGTCCCAACCCGGGCCACGCACGCTCCAGACACCACCAAGGCAAGCGCAGCGGAAGCACTGCGGCGCCGCGGACAGCAGATTGCCGTCGAACCTGCAGACCAAGTCCGAGGCCTGGCGATTGTCGCTCACCGCGTCCTTCGCGTCGGCGAGGGGGGCGATCCGCCAATGGACCTTAAGCCAGGCGCCACTAGCGCCGGGCTGGCTCGGGCGGACGCTTGCCCTCCCGCCACTACGGCCCAATGGGCAGCGGCTTGCCGTCGAAGGTGCGCACTGCGTCTGACGGGCCCAGGATGTCTTTCACTGGGTCATCTGCCTCGGCCAGGCGGGCCACAAACCAGAGCGACTTGAGTGTGCGACCGCCTCTGCCTGCGAGTTCGCCCTTCCAGAGCATCGAATAGTTGGTGGTAGTCAACGTGGCTGGCGGGCGCATGCCAGTACCAGTCACGGTCGCGTCTGTTTGACAGCGCACGTACTCCCAGATGGCGCCCCGCCCACCATTCTCTCCCGCCCACGCATCTTCGATTTCCACCTTCCACTTATCGGGTTCTGGATTCACACGCAACGCGTAGTCCTGTGTGCCCTGACCCCCCTTGCCTTCCATCCCCGTGACCACACGCTGTGGATGCTGTGGGTCGGTGACATCCAGCACCCCATAAATCAGCCGCGCGGGCGTGGGTCGCTTGATCTGCCATCGCCAGTATCGCCGTGCCTGGTTGGCCTCCAATGACCGCACGCTCGCCGTCAGCGGCAACATGGCTGCGTTGGTCCGGGCCGACTCGACCAGCTTGTAGCGTATCTTCACCGTCGGCGGGTCGTTGGTGCTCAACCACACGATTTGCAGCAAGCCCCTCCCCCCTTCGCGTGTCTTCACGGCGTAAGTCGCCGGCAGCCTCCCTTTGCCCGACATGGTGACAGGCGTGCCGAGTGTGGTCATCGCGAAATAGTAATCGAGCCCGGACGGCGGCAGCCGCTCCCACTCTTCATTGGGCACTGGCGCCGCCACCATGTTAAACCCAACCAGCCCGCCGTAGGCCGCCCTCGTGTCGGCCACCGCGTCAATCCCGGTCTCTCTCAGCCATTTCTCCGTCTCAGCCGGGCTGGGCTCGGCTTTCGGCCCAAAATACTCCGCCGCCGCAAACAGCCGCCCCTCGTCCAAGTCTATGAACCGCCGGTTCTTGTCCCCTGCCCCGACAACCACCCTCTCGATCACCGGGCCGAAGGACGTGGCGCCGGCCGGCCGCTGTTGCCGCGCCAGCTCGACCATCCGGCCGGCGATGCGCTTGAACTCCTGGCGGTATGCGTCGTTGCCCCGCGCGGCCTCCTGCACCTTGTTCCAATCGCCTCCCTTCAGCGCCTGCTGCACCTTGCCGATGTCCTTAAAGATGCCAGAGGAGAACTCATACCCCGTCCCCTTCACCACCGCATTGTAGTTGCTCAGCAGATTCAGCAGCCGCCGCGTGCCCGTCTCCGCCGCCGGCACGCTCTTGCTCGCAAACGCCGCCTCGAACTCGTGCCCGAAATCCTCGATGTCATTGAACAGCGCCACCGCCCGCGCTTGGTCCGCCTGCGACAAGTCCTCCAACCGTGACGGCGTGCCGCGTGAACCGAGTCCGCCTGAGCTGCCCTCAATGGGAGGCACCGTAGGCCTTGTCGCGATGCCCGAAACCCGCGCCCAGCGCAGCGGCAGACGGTAAAGCTCGTAGGCGACCACCTCCGAGTCCTGCAGGTTCTGGATCAGCGAGCAGGTGTGGACATTCTGCAAGCCGGCATACTCAACGCGGCATAGCCGGGCAGTCGTGTGCTCCCCATTCTTCAACCTGGCAGCGAGACGCAGCGCGAACTTCCTGGGATCGAGGTTGTGATCGAGCTTGAGGCACGTTTGGTCATCGGCGCCGGAGCGGATCAACCGCACGGTGCTACCGCTCTCGTTCTTCAACAGAACGCCCGCCTGGTCCCAGGTGGCCACGCGTTCCCACGCGCCATCGGCCAGCCCGATCTTGCAGATAAGGCTCCCGGGCACGACGTCAAGAAAGCCGATGAGGGTCACCCGCCCTTTGGCCTGACTGCCCTGGTAGAGGTCAGTGCAGGTGACATAGTGGGGCCGGGGCTCAAAGCCCAGCAACAGCTCCGTCTCCGGCACAAACTCTCCAGCGCGCCTGGTCAGGAGGGCAAACTCGGTGCCGTCTCTTCTGTCCGGGCACAGGGTCGAGAAGGCACCCAGCCTGTCACCCGGCGCCTCGGGCAGGAGCGTGCCGTCCGGCCGCCACCAGACGGAGCTGGAGCGCGGGCTGCTCGCCACGGCCAGCACCTCGAACTCCAGACCGTTGGTGAGGCTGACCTTGAACTGGCCCGGCCTGGCCTGACTGAACGGCAGCGAAGCGTCCGAACTTGCGACCAGACCGGCGAGCTGCTGTGGATCACGCGCAACTTCCAGCGGCGGAAACAAGGCCATTTGCGCCACGTTCCCATCGTCGCTGAGGGCAAACACGCGTCCCTGCCGCAGATTATACTCCTTCCCGTTGATGCGCAGGCGGTCCGGGCGCGGAGACTCGCGCAGATAGCCGAAGGTGCGCCCGCTCTTGAGCTTGAGGCTGCCGTCGTCTGTCCACGCTTGGCTTCTGGAATTTCGAGAGCCCTGCGTAGTAGAACTGAACTCGCCCGCGTAAAAGAGCGCGTAGTGCAGGTCCACATCATCATGGTAAACCATCACTGAGTAATTGCCTCCCCCGATGTGGGCATCCTTTGGGAATTGGCTGCGTGCGGGTGGCCGGGATTTGGACGCACGCTCAACCAGGCGGGTCGCAGGGTCAGGGTCCTCTCGTGTGGGGTATGGAAATCTCAGAGGGCCCATTTCCGCAGCGGTGTCCACAGTGAAGGTGACATTGGTGAGATCACCGCTGCCCTGAACGGCCCAAAGGCCTTTGCCGCTGTGGCGAATGTCCAACTCTCCCGATAGTGCTTCAGAGAGCTGCGTTTTGGAACCGCTTTCCAGCCCCTCGCCCACCAGCTTCCGCAGTCCCTCGATAGTGCACTCTGCGACGTCAGGATTGATGAAGTAGTGGATTGCCAGGGTTTGTTGATCCCAACGATACCCCTCGGCCTCCAGATAACGTACGACCTCCTTGCCCAGCTTCTGCTGGACCTCAAAAGCGTTCTGGCCGTGATACGTGGTGGCCCGGGCAGTCACGTGAAATCGCAACTTCTGAAGCGCGCCGTTTCCCACGAACGACCATAATCCGCTGCCTTCGTGGCGGAATACCCCGCCCCCGGCTACCTCGGAATACATTCGCTGCCTGCCGGGTTCCTGTGGTCCCGCCCCCCAATATTTTACCAGGCCGCCTATCAGGCATTCGGCGCGATTACGCCTGGCGCGATCAATGTTCACGGAGACCGATGCCACACCGAAATCAGCGGCAATCACCCGTGCTTTCAATTCCCGCGCGAGCTCTTCTTCGATGTGGACCACAGCGTCGGGACTGACCGCAAACCTGCGCTCCCACATACCCCAGGCGATCAAGCCCGCAACCAAGGCTAGTCCTGCGATGATGCCCAGATACCACGCTGGCTCGAAAGGCAGCTTCCACGCTCTTGCAGGGTGTTGGGCACCGGGCGAGCCTCGAGCGCCGGTGACGGGTACCTTGCCAAACAAGTCTCGCACGTCGCGCCGGTTGGCGGCCGCCAGCGACCATACGGCAAATGGCAGGCACAGGAAGTTGAGGAATGACCCGGCACAACCAGCGATGCCCCCGGCAATCGCCCATCGGTGCGATTCCAGGTGCAGCAGCTTATAGCTCCCGAGTACCGTCACAACGATCAGCGCAATCTGAAGAACCAGCGGCAGGAACATCCATGCGCCGGCCTTCATGCGTCCGATGGTTATCAGGAAGCCCAGCATGAACGGGCCGAGCAGGCTCGTCGTGATGAGGCCGATCGCCGGCCACTTCACCAGGCGCCTCGCCCGTTCGAGGGCGGCCGATTCTCCCTGACCCCTGCCCTGGCTTCGAGTCGAGTCTGACCTCCGCTCGCTGCTGCCGGTGCTTTCGACACTGCACCGCTGCGCCCCGGAGAAATGGCGATAAGCGGCAATGCCCAGGAACACTGTCGCCACCACGCTTAGCACCGCGGGCAGCGCCTGGTCCGATGCCGCAAACGAAAAGGTCGCAATGAGGAAGCAAAGGGCGGCGAACGCGAAGCAGCCGGCCTTGACCAGCAAGTGGCGGCGCAGCTCCGCCATTTCCTTTGGCCCTATGTCCGCCGACGGCGGTGTGCGGCCAATCGTTTCGACATCCGTCTTCACCTGGCTGGCCTGCTGATAACGCCGCTCCGGTTCCTTCTCCAGCGCATGCAGCACCACCTCGTCCAGCCGCACATCCACTTGCACCTTCTTGGACGGTGCCTGGAACTTGCCCAATGGCAGCTCGCCGGTCAGCATCTCGTAGAAGACCACGCCCAGCGAATAGATATCCGCCCGGTGATCCACTTCCTGCGGATGCTCGATTTGCTCCGGCGCCATGTAGTGCGGGGTGCCCATGACATCCCTAGCGCCGGTCAGGCGCACGGCGGTCGGCTCGCGACCCAGAATCTTCGCCAGCCCGAAGTCGGTAATCTTCACCCGCCCCTTCGTGTCGAGCATCACGTTCTCGGGCTTGATGTCCCGGTGCACGATCCCCTCGTCATGCGCGAACTGGAGGGCGTCGCAGATTTGCGGGATGATCTTCAGCGCTTCGCGCGGCGCGAGCCGACCCGCCTGCTGCAACTGCCGCAGGTTCAGCCCTTCCACGTACTCCATGACGAAGTAGTGCAGCCCGCCCGCCTGTCCGAACTCGTGCACCGCCACGATGTTGGGATGGCTCAGTCTGGCCAGCGCCCGTGCCTCGCGCGTGAACCGGTCCGCAAACCCGGTGTCGGGGCCTGTCTCGGGCGGCAGGATCTTCAGCGCCACCAGCCGGTCCAGCGCCGGCTGCCGGGCTTTGTAAACCGCCCCCATCCCCCCCTGCCCCAGCAGCTCCATGATCTCGAACTGGGGGAAGAGCCGCGCCATCTCCGCCGCCGCCGGCGGCACGAAGGCCGGTGTGCGGCTCGGCTGCCCCGGTTCGGGGGCCACCCCGCTCCCAAACCCCGCCTTCATCAGGCATTCCGGGCACAACCCCTGCGGCGCGCCGGCCGGCAGCGGCTTCCGGCAGGATGGGCAAATATGTTCAGTATCCATAACTCTGTTCCAGCCGTCTGTTAAGCAACGCCGGGCCGAGGTTACACGGAAAAGCAGGCAACCCGGCGAGCTTGGATTTGGTACAGGGCAGGCCACCCGCCCCCCATTAACACCGGGGCTTTAGCCCGGTGTAAAGACGCCCACAGAGCCAGCAGCCGTTTCAACGGCTTGCCCCGCTGGGGGACAAACTGTTGACACAGTTGGGCATTCCAAAGCACGCGCTTGCACCGGGCTGAAGCCCCGGTGTTAATGAAAAGCGACGCCTGAGTGTTCAATACCTGGGTTAAGTGGATCACGCTGATCGCGCCAGCACGTTAAACAAATGCCTCATCTCGGCATCCACCTCGCCCGGCGAGTCCACCGTATTGGCAATCTCCGCCCGGAGCAGCTCCCGATACCGCTGGCGCAATCGATGCACCGCCACTTTCACCGCCCCCTCCTCCATCCGCAACCTGGCCGCCAGCTCCGCGTAGGGTTGCGAGGCCCGGTCCCCCACCAGGCAGGGCTTGAGTGTGGTAAACAGCTCGACTTGATCCCGGGCGCGGAACTCGGCCTCAAGCTGCCCGACCACCTCGTCCAGCAGGGCCACCGCCCAACGGTATTCAAACGCCTGCTCGGGCGTCTGGGTATCCGCCGGCTCCACCCCGTAGCGCGTCTCCGCCGTATCCAGTTGAATGGGAACGTTTCTCTGCCCGCCGCCCCGTTTGAGCGCGCGCACCTTGTCCCATTCGTTGGCCATGAACCGCTCCATGGCGGTCAACAGGAAGGTGCGAAACCGGCCCCGGGCCTGGTCCGCCCGCGCCAGCCAGTGGTGTTCGAGCACCCGCGCGAAGAACTCCTGCGTCAGGTCCTGCGCGTCCTCCACCGAGTAGCCGCGCCGCCGCGCATAGGCATAAAGGGGAAACCAGTACGCCCGGCAGAGCTTCTCCAGCGCCGCGTGGGCGCGCGTTGTGTCGCTGCGCCCAGCCGCCACCACCACCGACCAATGCGTGGTGACGAAGCATCCCGCCGGCGCATGCGGCGTCTCCGTGCCCGGCGTCTCTCGGCCACTGGAAGTCATTTGGTGACGTGGAGGATACCGAGCCGCGCCCAGCGTGTCTATTCCTTCGGTCTTCGCCCCAACACCTGAATCCACCCGCCGTAAATCTGGTCATAGCGAGTGAAGGTGTCGCTGCCCATCGCTTCGCGCAACGCCGCCCGCGTTTCCGCCGCGATGGCCTTCAGCCGCTCCCCCCGCTGCTCGGCACTGAGCCCCGAGGTGGCCAGCAACTCCTGCCTCGCCCGCTCCGCCGCCTGCTTGATCCCGAAGGCGCTGATCGCGATGGCGGGAGACAGCTCATGCTCCGCGCCGAAGAAGCAGAGCTCCTGATAGGTCTGGTCCCCCGAGCGTTGATACTCGGCAAACCGGGCGTCGCCCAATTGCTGCCGGATGGCATCCTCCAGCCGCGCCTGGTCCGCCTCCTTCTCGCGCGCGACCTGGGGATCGGCCGTGTCGGCGTTCGCGTACTTGTCGTCGAACGTCTTCTGGAACTGGAACAGCCGGCGAAATTCCTCGGCGCTGGGATCGAAGCCGACCAGTCTGGAGCGCAGCGTGTCGCCGGTCTGGGAAAAAGCCATTTCGTACTCCTCGATCTCCGCTGGTGTCAAAATGCCCGCCAGGACGGCTTGCTGTTCCCGCTCGAGCTGGCGCAGTTGTGCCGCACGGTCGGCGGGGTTCAACTCGGCGTCGTCCACCGCGTCGCGCCGCCATTCATACTCATCGCGCCAGGCTGAGAGCCTCTGCTGCTTCTCCTCCGAAAACATGCCCAGCTTCCTCAACTCTTCCTCGCCCGCACCGGTGCCGAATAGCCCGCCCGCGGGTAGGTATTGTGCCATTTCCCGCGCGAGATTGATGCCCAGCAGTTCATGCAGCAGTCTGGGAAGGTCCTTCTCGTAGTCTTGCTTGGCTCGGTTGAACTGCTCCCTCTGTTCCTTCGGAAGGCGGTCCTTTTCGTCAGCTTCCCAATACTTGAACGGCCGGCGGGTCTGGACCGCCCGCGATCGTTGAGCATAGAATTTCATGGCGTCAGCGATGACGATGTCCTTGATCGTCTCCCCCGGGCAGCCGATGGCGCGGAGGTTGGCGACGTATTGACGGTAGTCGGGCGACTCCACCTGCCGCCAGTCGAACGCCGCCGGAGCGGCATTCGTCGGCAGGACAGGCAGCGCCCGGCTTGCCGAAACGACCTCGGCGGCGGGCGCGGCCCCACGGCCTCCGGCGGCTTCAGCCCGCTCCGAACCGGGCTGCTTGCGTGAAAGCAGCACCCCCGCCAGCACCACGTTCGCCGCCACGGAAATAATCAACAGCGCTCTGGAAGTCATCCCGGCCCGAGGCTGCTCGCCTTTACGGCTCCTCAACGATGATTCCCCGCGCCGGCGCCCCGCCGGGGAAGTCGGCCCAGAAGATCTCGCGGAAGCCCGGCGGGTTGTACTCCCAATGCCACGGCTCGTTCTGGTAGGGATACCAGCCGAACTCCTCGCCGCGCAGCAGCAGCCACTTGTGCACCGGCGATTCGCGCATGCGCACGAGTTCCGACATGGGACGGGTCGAGAGTCCCCTGAACTTGATCTCGTCGCGGTGGCTCATGTCGAAGTCAATCGCCAGCCCCAGTGAGTGCGACGAGAAGCTCGCGACCGCGTTCGAATTCCCCGCGCGGGCCGCGTTCGCCTCGGCCGTCTGGCGGCGCCGGTGCGCCGAGAGAATCACCAGGTCCACGCCCTCGGCCGTGGCTTGCTCGCGCATGCGGACAAACGAGTCCTTCGCGTGACGGTTGAGCATCCAGCGCTCCTGGCCCGGCACGGCCACCCACTGGCCGGTCATGTACTCCCAGACCGCGTCGGTGGCTTCCGCGCGCAGGACGACCGCGTCGCGCGTGCTGTTGGCCCGGCGCTCCGGCCGCACCAGGTCCACCACGTCCACCATCACGTCGGCGAATTGCTCATTGGGACCATCGGGCGATCCCGGGAAATCATTCTCCTGCCACTCGAACCTGCGGAAATGCTGGCTCAATTCTGGGCCCAGGATGTCGAGGCCCGAGGTCTTCGGGTCATGTATGAATTTCAACTCGAGGGCGCGAACCAGGGCGAGCTGGGATTCGGGGGTCCTCTGCGTGAGCGCCTGCTCGAAGGCGGCGTTGATCTTCGTGTCCTGTTCCCGGTGCTTGAGCGTCGCCCAAACGTAGTTGGGATGCAGGAGCGTCGCGTCGGTCCCGGCAAGGTCGGCGGTAGCCGCGATCAGGTCTACGGATGCGTCCATCTCCGAGCGCAGCGAGGGTTCGGTCTCGGGCGGCGGGGTTGCGCAGCCACTGAAGAACATCGCGCCGACCAGGAGCGGAGCTGAGAACCGGAAGGTTGCATTCATCGGTTTCTGTTCCATACCCGTCCCGGCGGGCAATGGCAACCCTCTAAATGCAGCGCGGGCGTCCGCGCAGGACGGAGGCTACTCCTCGGGGATTGAAGTTACGCGTTCCACCTCGGCCAGGGTGGTCAGACCGCGCAGAACTTTCTTCACCCCGTCGTACACCATGGGACGATAACCACTCTCCTCGGCCAGGGGCTGGAGATCCAGAACGGTAGCCCCTTCGGCGATAAGACGGCGAGCTTCATCCGTGAGGATGAACACCTCGTGGATGGCCAATCGTCCGCTGTAGCCGGTTCCGCGGCAGGCATCGCAGCCGCGACCATGCCACATGCTTACCGTTCGACCTCCGACATCGCCAAAGTAGCGCTCGGCCACGGCCTTCGGCATCGGGATCTCCTCCCGGCATTCCAGGCAAATCCTGCGCACGAGACGCTGAGCGCTCACGCCGACGACTGCCGAGGCCACCAGAAACGGCTCCACGCCGATCTCGATGAGCCGGGTTACCGCCTGCATGGCGCTGTTGGTATGCAAGGTAGTCATCACCAAGTGGCCGGTTAGGGCCGCTTGTGTGACAATCTTGGCTGTGTCCTTGTCCCGCACTTCCCCCACCAGAATGATGTTGGGGTCTTGCCGGAGGAAGCTGCGCAAGGTCGTCAGGAAAGTCAGGTCCACGGCCTCATTGACCTGCACCTGGGTGGTGCCAGGCAGCCGGTACTCCACCGGATCCTCCACGGTCATGATGTGCACCCTGGGTTCATTCAGCAGCTTGAGGACCGAATAGAGGGTGGTCGTTTTGCCGGAACCCGTCGGTCCGGTGACGAAGAACACTCCGCTCGAGTTGGCGGCGATCTGTTTAACCGTGTTCAGACAGTCCTTTGAGAAGTCCAGCTCTTCCAATAGTGGGATCGGCCGCCCGCGCACGCTCCCCAGAAGCCGCAGCGCAAGCTTCTCGCCATCCATGGCCGGCACACAGGAAAAGCGCACATCCAGGGAGCGGGTCGCCAGTTCGAAGGCAATGCGACCGTCCTGCGGCCGGCGTCGCTCGGCGATGTCACACCCCGCCATGATCTTAAGGCGCGATGCCAGCGGAGCCAGCAGCCGGCGATCAAGCTGAAATCGCTCCTGGAGCATTCCATCTATGCGGAAACGGACTCGAACCTCGTGCTGCGACGGTTCGATATGAATGTCGCTGGCTCTTTCTCTCAGCGCGCAAATCAGGAGCTGGCGCGTCAACTGGACGATGCTCTGGTCGGCGGCCACTCCCGCCAGGCGCTGCGGAGTTGCCTCAGATTCCTCCACGAACACATGCTTCAGTCCCATTTGCGCCTGGCTTTCCTGCAAGACGGCGACAGTGGAGTACTCCACCTCGATGGCGTCCTTGATCTCGCCCGGCAGGCTGAACACGGCATTCACCGGCATGGACACCAATCGCGAGGCATCGTCCAGCACCGTTGGGTTCAGGGGCTCGGCTGCGGCCACTGTGATGCTGTCGGCAAAGCGATAGATGGCGATCATCTGATGCTTGACGGCGAAGTCACGCGGCAAAAGCTTGACCACATCCGGCTGGATGATCGTGCGGGTCATGTCCAGGTACGCCACCCCAAGGGTGTCACCGTACATCTGGCACAGCTCCGGCTTCGCCGTCTCGTACCGGTCAATCAGCTCCTCCAGGATCGCCAGGGTCGCTTTGCCGTGCTTGGCGGAGAGTTTCTCCGCCTGCTCGGCGGAAATCAGCCCCCGGTCAACAACCAACTTTAGAAACGAGTCACTCCTCATGCGGTGAAGCCTTGGGGCCGGCCTGCTCTTTGCGACGGCGGCTGTCTTCAATCAGTCGGCGAATATCGTCTTGCGATAGAATGCGCGGCACCGCGCGGCACACGGCCTCGTCCTCGGGAATCTCCGCGAGAAGAGAGTCGAGATCAAAATGCCGTAGCTTTGCTTCACGCACAGCTCACCTCCAGGCCACGCCGAGCCGCGATCTTCTGCCGCAACCCGGTCAGCACACGGCAAAGCTCCTCCACGGGTGTATCTTTGCGCAGGTACTCCGCAGCGCCCTTTTGAATACAGTCCCGCACTGTGGCTTCGTCGGCCATCGAGGTTAGCATCACAACCTTGGCCGCCGGATGCGCCGCGATAATCGCCGGCAGCGCGCCCGGCCCGGTCTGAAACGGCATGCAGACATCCAGCAGGACGATGTCCGGTTTCGTCCGGCTGACTGCTGAAACGCCCTCATCTCCATTCGTCGCCTCCGCCAGAAGTGTGAACCCAAGCCGCTTCAACACCCCGCGCAACAGCCAGCGGCTGGTTAAGTCATCGTCCACCAGGACGGCTGTGCAAGGTGAGTTTGCTGCTGTTGCCTTATTTTTCATGGACGTGTGATTCCTTGGCCAGGCACGGGATGCTGCCTATCCGCCCGAGGCGGCTGGACTCTCCAGCAGGCGCCGGACCTGCCCCGCCGCCGATCCGGCAGCATAAGCACGAAAATACCCCTGGCGGCCGGGCCGAATGCGACTTCGGCCGGCCTTGCCCACGCAACAATAGACACAATAAGCTCATGCGAAAGCGTTCTACGGCAAATGCGGTTGACGAGCGTAACTAAGCAAGTCTGGTGCCGTCTGATGCCAGTTGCAGTTCTGCAATTGCTCCATTCCTTGCCCGCCATTCTCCCCCAGTCCTTCCAAAGGGAGAAGGAGAGTGATGAAGGGTCCGCTCAGTCCCAGAGGTGTGCACTTCCGAACGGCAAATGGTGCGAGGCCCAGCGCCTAAAGCGCATTGGGAAGCGACCTCGCTTAGAATTCGAGCACCTCCAGCCCACCCACGGCTGTTCCTGTGACTCAAATTGAGTCAGTAACGGCATGAATAGGAACACCCCCATGTCAGTCACTTCCGGCCAAGCCGGAGGTCACTGGCAGGATCCGCGTGTTGCCAGGGCATGAGGTCAGGAGAATGAGCGCCCGATCATCGCAGCGGCAGCGCCGCCTTGAACCGAATCCGGAGGTTGAACCGATTCTGGCTCGGCCCCAGCACCTGCAGCACGCCCATGCCGCCTTCGCGGGTGCGATAGACGAACACCGGCTGCGCCTGCACCTCGGTGCGGGGAATACTCACATCCTGCGCCCCGCCGCCGCCTGCCAGTTGGCGGCGCACTGTCGAGGCAGCCACGCTCTCAAACGTTGCCCCGCCCTCCAGCCGCAGCAGCACGCCGTCATCCAGGTGCAGCGCCGGCCCCGCGCCCATCTGCACCGTCAGGTCCGCCCCCCGCTCCACCATCCAGTGCAGCAGCGGGCGCGGATTGTTCATGCTGCCCGCGACGATGTTCGTCGGCACCACCAGCAGCCTCCCTTGGTCCAGATCCAAGACCGTGCAGTCCAGACTCGGCCAGCCCCCCAGCTCCCGCTCGATCGCCGGGCCAAAGCTGAGCGGCTTCAGCGTCGTGGCCGTGCGCGGCGCCAGCGCGATTCCGCCAATCTCCCCGCTCACCCACGGCGTGCGTTCGAGCACGAATTCCGCGATGTCCCCGGCGCGCAAATCGGGCTCGCTCGGATCAAGGAAGACGTATCCCTGCGTCTCCTGGGCGCTCAACACTCCGGAATGCAGCCCCACCTCCTCGCGTTTGCCGCTCTTGAACCTGGCCATCATCCGCAGCGCGTATTGTCCCCGGTCCACGTTGTGCGACACGTCCAGGCACTTCCCATCCGGGTCGTGCCGCAGGTGCGTGCACAGGACCTGTATCCCCTCGATCAGCACCCGGGTCCGGCTCCCGTCAAACACCGCCACCGCTTCCCATGGCCGATCCGCTGCGGTGGCCACGTGCATGGCCGCTTCCTTCGTGCCCGCCGGAAAACGTATCACTTCCGCCATTCCCACCCCCTTGACTCCGAAGTGGCCGATGAACTCTCCGCGGGGCGTGTATTGCCGCCCCCCCTGCCACTTCGAGGGGAGTCGGCCGCCGTGGCGCACGAGGATAGCGCAGTCGTTCGAGCCGACGCTCTTCCTCGTCCACATGCCCGCGGGCTGGAACTCGACAGCCTCGCCCGGCGGCTGCGGCAGCGGCGTGCCATCGGGCTTCCACCAAAGCCAGCTCCTCAGCGGATCGCGCGCCACAGCCACCACCTCGACCGTTATCCCGTTGGCTAGCGTGATCTGATACATGCCCGCCTCCGCCCGGGCGACCGGCGGTGGCGTGGGTTGCGCGGCCACACCCGGGCTTTCATGAACCCATCCCAGCCGCCGCCAGATCGCCGCGCCGATGCGCTGGGCGGAGAGCTCGGCCCCCGGCTCGGCGATGATCGTGAAGCGCGCCGTGCCGTCCTCCATCGCAGCCTCCTCAAACATGATCTGCTTGCCCGCCGCGTCAGTAGCCCTCAGGACCACTCGTGCCTGATCGCCAAACTCACTCCGCATCTTCCACTTGTGCTCTTCCACGAACTCCCGGGCCGCATCCAACGCCTTCTGGCCCAACTCCGCCCGGTGCTCCGCCACAAAGTCCCCCTCCCGATCAGCCGGCGGACTCTCACTCAGCCCGCCGCTCTCCACCAGCTTGTAACGAATCTCCACCCCGCGCGGCTCTCCCGAGAAGCCCGTGATCTGCACCAGCCCGATCCCGCCCTCCCGAGTTCTGAACAGGTACGTCTCCGGCAGCGCCCCCTTGGCGCTTAAAAACACCGGCGAACCAGGCGTGCCATGCTTCAGTACATCATCCGTCAGGGCCGCGCGCGGTGTCAGCGCCTTCCACAGCTCCGCGTTCACCGGGCGCGCCACCATTTCCAGCCCT
Source organism: Candidatus Paceibacterota bacterium (assembly GCA_035452965.1). Lineage (NCBI taxonomy): Bacteria > Bacillati > Minisyncoccota > Minisyncoccota bacterium. Next base: position 20,944 of record DAOTCE010000014.1, read on the forward strand.
GCCAGGCCGCGGATGCTCTGGCTCGTTTCGCCGATGGCGTCAATCCCGTTGCCCCGCACCCACGCCAGGAAGGCGTTCGTGTCCGCGGGAGTCAGACCGGGCGGCGGGGAAAACAACTTCCCGCTGTCGAAGTCAATCGCCAGGTCGCGCTGCACGCTGTCGTCGTTCACCACCCGCTCGATCACCGGACCGAACCGGGCTGGCGCACCTGTCACATGCCCGGCAGCCGCCCCGCCTGTTCCCCTCGAACCCAGCGCATGAACGCCGACGAAGCTGGCATAGGCAAAACCGTGTTCCTGTGCCAAGCCACTGCACTTGCCGAACCACTCATTCTGCTGCTGCACGGTGATTTGGTCCGAGGTCACGGCGCACTCCAGCACCGTCTTCGCCCGGTGCGGCACCCGCTCCAGCAGCCCCCCCACCGTCTCCCAGGTCGTCGGTTGCCCCTCAAACGTCATCGCGTCCTTGTCCACCACCATCCGCACGAACCTCCGGCCCGCACTCTCGCTCTCGCCGCTGGTCGCGCTGTCCGCTCGCCGCAACTGGTAATCCCGGCTCACCTTCCGCTGGCCCAGCGCCCGCGGGCCCAGGTTGGCCGTCAGCGTCTCGTAGCCAGGCGCGGAGATGCTGACCTGCTTTTCCGGGGCGTACCAGCCCACATAAAGGTAGAACTTGCCTGTCTTGTCGGAGCGGGCGTTGGGGCCCTTGTCTTTGGCGGCGGCAGAGGGCCTGTGCGGTTGCAGCGTAAGCTCAGCCTTGGCAATCGGCGCTCCAGTGGCCGCATCCCGCGTCGTGCCGATGAGGAAAACGTTGGTCGGAGCGAAGTAGCCTCCCAATGCCAGCGCCACCGCCAGCAGGGCGATTGTCCCGGCCGCTGCCAGCGTCCGCCTGCCTTGCGTCGCCCACCAGCAAAGGCCATAGAGGATGCCCACCGGCAGCGGGGTCAGGAAGGCGTTCAGGCCAATGCGGCCCTGGATGATATGCCAGAAGGTGCAGCCCGAGAGAATCAGCAGCGCGGCGGCGCCCTCGCGTTTCCAGCCGACCAGGAATCCCAGTAGTATCACGGCGTTGGCCAGGAACCCAAGCTGAACGCCCTCAGGCTGCGAGCCCATTGGCGGCAGCCCTTCGCCCACGAGAAACAGCATGTAGATGGCAAACAGGAGCGTGCCCAATATGCGCGCGCTCCATCGCATGCCCGTCACCCAGCCTGCCGGTTTGCCGGAGCCGGCCATGCGCCTTGTCCTGACGTCATCCTGCGGCGTTTCCGGCAGCGCACCCCGGCTCAACTTTGCGCGCCAGCGGCGGGCAAACACCTCCGCCACCGCCACGCCCACCCGCTGGCCGGTGGCTAGGTCCATCACGAAGCCCTTCTTCAACCAAAGCCGCGTGCCGTTGAACCACTTTACCTCCTTGATCGCGACGATGTCCGCCAGCGGCACGATGATCGGCGAGCCCACGATGGGAATCAACTCCAGCCGGTCCTCGTGCATCACTGCCACGCCGGGCGACTGGAACGGCCGCCGGAACATCAGGCACTCCGCCACGTCGCGCTCGGTGCGGGGCACCTCCGCCCGCGCGCGCCGGACCTGCCGGCCCACGATCGCATACGTGATGGCAAACGCGATGCCCCCCAGCTCAGCGGCAATCAACCACAGCGCTTTCAGTCCCATCCGGGGCACCAGCACAGGCAGAGCCAGCCCCACCACCACCAGCGGCACAATCAGGAACAACTGGATATACTCCCAGTTCCAAATCCATGCGTCGCGCCAGCGTTTGATGACGACCGGCGGGCCGGCCCCGGGACCACCAGCGGCAGGCAGGCCCCGCCCCGCCGCCGGCGCTCCGGGCGTGGCCGCAATCGTCTCCACTGCCGTCTTCACCTCGCTGGCCCTCTGGTAGCGTCGCTCCGGCTCCTTCTCCAAGGCATGCAGCACCACCTCGTCCAGCCGCACATCCACCTGCACCTTCTTCGACGGCGGCTGGAACTTCCCCAGCGGCAGCTCGCCCGTCAGCATCTCGTAGAACACCACGCCCAGCGAGTAGATGTCCGCCCGGTGGTCCACCAACTGCGGCTTCTCCACTTGCTCCGGCGCCATGTAATGCGGCGTCCCCACCACCTGGTCCTGCGTGATCGCCTGCCGCGGTTGGTCGGCGGCCACGATCTTCGCGATCCCGAAGTCCGCAATCTTCACCCGCCCTTGCCTGTCCACCAATACGTTCTCCGGCTTGATGTCCCGGTGCACCACCCCCAGCTCGTGCGCGAACTGCAGCGCCTCGCAGATCTTCGGCACGATGTTCAGCGCCTCCTCCGGCGTCAGCTTCTGCCCCTGCAAAAGCTGTCGCAGCGTCATCCCGTCCACATACTCCATCAGCAGGTAATACAACCCCTCCGCCTCGCCGAAATCGTGCACGGTGACGATGTTCGGGTGGTTCAACCGCGCCAGCGCCTGCGCCTCGCGCAGGAACCGCTCGGCGAACTTCGGGTCCGCCCCCTTCTCCGGCGCCAGAATCTTCAGCGCCACCAGCCGGTTCAACTTCGGCTGCCGCGCCTTGTAAACCACTCCCATCCCGCCCCGCCCCAGACACTCCAGAATCTCCAGTTGCGGGAAATGCTTCGCGATCTCTGCAGGTTCCGGCGGCGCTTGGACGACCTTGGTGCCGTGCGGCCCGGATTCCCCCGTTGCCTCAGTCTGCGTTGCCAGCCCCACCCCCAGCACGCAGCGCGGACACAACCCCTGCGGTGCCTCCGCCGGCACCGCCGCCCCGCACCGAGGACAACTGCCCGGCGCCTGCTCCGCACTGCGGCCCATGCTAACACCTTTGGCTGCCGACGATTCTCCCTCTCCCTGGGGGAGAGGGCCGGGGTGAGGGCGGGCGCTCTCTGTCCCGGTGGGAAACGTCCCCGCACTCCGCATCCGCTGCGCCTTCCGCGCCTGGCTCCATTCATAGATCACCCAGCCGCAAACCGACCCGACCCCGCAGAAGATGGCCGTGAGCAACGTGCGCTCGGACTTCCAGCCACCAAGCGCGTGGAACAACTCGATGGCCAGCGCCGCGGCCAGCGTCCCCCCAAGCGCCGAAATGCAGCAGACCCTCCACCGCACCCGCACTTCGCCACTAGGCTCCTCGACAAACGTGAACTTCCTGCCCTTGCGCCTGGTGGCTGAAGAGGTTGACCGCAAGGGTTCACTCTGAGGGGCGTTCCTGGAGGCTATAGAGTTCTCTTCTCCACTCCTCCCCAGTCTATTGAACTGGTAAATCACATAAAGGTTAAACGCCACCACTCCGGCCAGCGTGCCGAACAGCACAGTGTCCACGCCGCTCCACACGCCCGCTGCCAGCAACAATCCGTTCAGGGCACCCGAGCCGAGTATGACGGCCACCAAACCTAACCCATACGGCACCCAGCGCACATGGGTCTGGCCGGCACGAATCTCGGCGAACGAGAACCTTCTGGTCTCGCCCGCGCCAGCCCCGATGTGCTCCTGTTGCCGAATCGGCGGAGCGACCGGCGGTGCCGACTTCCCCCGCCGCATCAGCCAGACGACAAGCACGATTGCTCCCGCCACGACGCCCGCCATGACGAGCAGCACCAAGAGCGCAACCAGGATCTCCCAGATGCTCACCATCATTGCCCCAAACATCACATTGTTCATACACCGCTTACTACCGGAAAGCCGGTCAAAGGTTACGCCGCCATCCCATCCTTTTGGACTGCGCCGGCAGAGCGCCAGCGACGACGGCGCTTTGGCTCTCGCAGCAGCCTGCCAAACTGTCTTGCGAGCCACGATAGCGGTGTCGCGCTTCGCTTGCCACCGCACTCCACATGTAGATCACCCCCCTAGCGCCGCAAACAGCTCCCGCAACTCCTCCTCCACCTCCTCCGGCCCGGCCACCGTGTTCGCAATCTCCTCCCGCAGCAGCTCCCGATACCGCACCCGCAGCCGGTGCGCCGCCACCTTCACCGCCCCCTCGCTCATCCCCAGCTTCGTCCCCAGCTCCCGGTAGGGTATCTCCGCCCGCCCGCCCCCCAGCGTATCCTTCAGCCCCACAAATGTCTCCTCCCGGCCCGCGCTCCGATACTCCCCCCGCAACCGCCCCAGCACCACCTCCAGCAGCGCCAGCGCCCACTGCCGGTCAAACGCCCGGTCGGGAGTGTCCCCCGAAGCCACCGCCTGCCCGCACCGCGTCTCCGCCGTGTCGAACGCCAGCGGAAGCACCTGCGCCCCCCCGCCCCGCTTCTGCGCCCGCGCCTTGTCCCACTCGTTGGCCAGGAAATGCTTCAGCGCCGACAGCAGGAACGACCGAAACCGCCCCCGCGCCGGGTCCGCCCGCGCCACGCTGTTGTGTGACAGCAACCGCGCGAAGAACTCCTGGGTCAGGTCCTCCGCCTCCTCCCGGGAATGGCCCGTCCGCCGCACGTAGGCATACAGCGGCTGCCAGTAATGCCGGCAAAGCTGGTCCAGCGCCGCCCGCGCCCGCGTCGTGTCGCTGCGCCCAGCAGTCAGCACCACCGACCAATGCGTGGTGACGAAGCACCTCGCCGGCGATCCTGGTGTCTCTGTGCCGCTGGAAGTCATTCGTGGAAACCGAGCATATGAACTCGGCTTCGCGGTGTCTATTCCAGACGTCCCGCAACCCCCATGCCGGCTATGCCCCGCGCGGAGCGCTCAGGATGCGGATTTGAGCGCCGCCTTAACCGCCGCGACAACTTTCTGTTGCGCCGAAAGCCGGCTGCCGGCGATGCGCGCCCCGGCTGCGGCGGGATGTCCTCCACCACCGAAGTGCGCCGCGATCTCGCTCACGTTCACCTTCTCGCTCTTCGAGCGCAGGCTGACGCGAGTCAGCTGCGGCTCCACCTCCTCGAACACGCACGCCACTACCACCGGGGCGATGGCGCGAATGTGATCAATCAATCCTTCCGCGTCGCTGCTGTCGGCGCCGCTGCGGGCGAAGTCGGCTCTTCGCAGCCAGAAGTAGGCGATTTGGTCGTTGTGGGTCAGGCGGAAGTGGCTGTAGATGTGCCGGAGCAGCCGCGCGCGCGAAACCGGATAAGATTGGTACACTTCATCACAGATTTTGGCAAGATTTGCGCCCCGCCGCACCAGTTCTCCCGCCACGTTGAAGGTGCTGGGACGCGTGCTGGGGTATTGAAACGAACCGGTGTCAGTCGAGACCGCCGTGAACAAGCTGTCCGCAATAGGTTTGGTGATCGGCCACTTGGCTACCTTGAGCAAGCGGAAGACGAGTTCGCCTGTCGAAGGCTCCCGCGCGGACACCCAGTTGATGTCAGCGAAACGCGTGTTGCTCTCATGGTGGTCAATATTGATGAAAAGCTTGCGCTGGCCAATGCAGGGGCCCACCGAGCCGAGCCGCTCAAACGAAGCCGCGTCCGTGGCCACCACGCAATCGAATTCCAGGCCCGCCTTGGGTTTCTGGATGATGCCGCTCCGGTCCAGGAATTCGTATTTCTGCGGAATGCGGTCCTCGTTCCAGCACACCACTTTCTTGCCTTCGTTCCGCAGCGCCAGCGTCAGGCCGAGTTGTGACCCGACGCAATCCCCATCGGGGCGGACATGACCGACGACACAAATGGTCCGGCTCGCCCGAATTCCCTCAAGAATGCGGTCGATGATCTTGGGGTGCGACTTCATGCCACGGCCCCCTTCTGCTCCTGCGTTGCGCAGGACAGTTGGTTTAACACGGCGTGTACCGATCTGTGGTTGGTTTGGCTCACTCTTCCGCGTCGACCGGCAGGGTCCTTTCCAGCTCCTCAATAATCCCGAGCACACGATTGCCCCGCGCAATGGAATCATCCATTAGAAACCGGAGCCGTGGAGTGTACTTCAGAATGATGGCCCCTCCCACCAGCCCCTGAATGCGTTTCCGGTTCCGCACCAAAAGGGCAAACCCCCGTTTCTGTTGGTCTTCACTGCCCAGGATGCTGACGAATACCACCGCGGAATGCAAATCACCTGCCACATCCACATCGTTGACTGTGATTAAGCCCGCGTCACTGACCTGAAACTCGCGGCGAATGACTTCGCCGATCTCGCGCTTCAGCAGCTCACGCACGCGTTGGAGTCGAAGGGAAGGCATGGTTCGCGCCAGGGTTCCATGGTTACATTACAATAGCGTTACCCGAATTGAGTGAGGCGCCTGCCGCACCCGGCGAGCGATGGCCCCGCGTGCCAGTCCAGCTTTCATGATCAGAGCTTCTGGGCAATCTTCTCCATCGTGTAGCACTCGATACTATCGCCGACTTGAAACTCGCTAAAGCCGTCAATGCGAATGCCGCATTCCATGCCGGCGCGGACCTCGTTGACTTCGTCCTGGAAACGGCGCAGGGATTGGGCGATACCTTCATAAATGACCTCCTTGCGACGCCGCACCCGGACCTTGCCTTTCACGATGCGGCCGCTTGTCACCATGCACCCGGCTACGGGCGCGCCCTTCGACAGCCGGAAAATTTTGCGCACCTCGGCCGCGCCGGCCGTGATGTCCTTCAACAGCGGCTCAAGCAGCCCGGCCATGCCCTCCTTCACCTGATCAATCAACTCGTAAATAACCGCGTAGAGCTTGATCTGCACGCCTTCGTGCTTGGCCTTATCGGCCACGCCGCTGTCAATCCGGGTGTGGAAACCCAGGATGACCGCCTCCGAGGCCGAGGCCAGCGCCACGTCGGATTCCGTAATCGTGCCCACGGCGCTGTGGATGACCTCCAGCGACACCTTCTCCGATTCGATCTTCTTGAGGGCGTCCACGATGGCTTCTACCGAACCCTGGGTATCGGCCTTGACCACTAACTTCAGCACCTTGCCGGCGTTTGAGGCCAGTTGATCAAACAGGTTTTCCAGCGTCATCTTGGCCCGCGTGGCTTCCTGGCCCAGAGCCTTGGCCGCCTGGCCGCGCTGTTCCGCCAGGTCGCGAGCCGCCTTCTCATCCTCCACCACGCTGAACTCCAGGCCCGCGTCGGGGACGCCATTCAAACCGAGGACTTTCACCGCCACCGAAGGTCCGGCTTCCTTTGTGCGTTTGCCCTCCTCGCTGATTAGCGCCCGCACACGACCGTAATATTGTCCGCAGATGATTACGTCGCTAACCCGGAGGGTGCCTTTGCGCACCAGCACCGTGGCCGTAGGACCGCCAGGCTCCAAGCCCGACTCAATCACGTTCCCCTTGGCGCGCCGGTTCGGGTTGGCCTTGAGTTCCAGCAAGTCGGCCTGCAGCAGGATCATCTCGATGAGTTTGTCCAGGCCGTTCTTGGTTAGGGCTGAAACGTCCACGAAAATCGTGTCACCGCCCCAATCGTCGGGCACCACTCCTTTGTCCTGCAACTGCTGGCGGACTTTCAGCGGGTTGGCGTTGGGGTGGTCAATCTTGTTGACCGCGACCAGCACCGGGACCCTGGCCGCGCGCGCATGGTTGAGCGCCTCGATGGTCTGCGGCATCACACCATCGTTGGCAGCCACGACCAGCACCACCAGGTCTGTCACGTTCGCCCCCCGCGCCCGCATCGAGCTGAAGGCAGCGTGGCCTGGTGTATCGAGGAATGTGATCTGGGCCGGCTCTTTCTTCCGCTCGGGATGCGGGAAGGAAATGGTGTAGGCGCCGATATGTTGCGTGATGCCGCCAGCCTCGCCCGCAGCAACGTTGGACTTGCGGATCACGTCGAGCAAGGTGGTTTTGCCGTGGTCAACATGACCCATGATCGTCACAACCGGCGCTCGAGGAACCAAGTCTTCGACCTTGTCCTCCACGTCCAAATCCGGCTTGCCTCGGACGGGTGCATGAACTTGGCCGCTCCCCCGCTCGCGCTTCTCCACCTCGAACTTGAACCCGTACTTCGCGCAGATGCGTTGCGCCACCTTCTCGTCAATCGCCTGGTTGACGTTGGCGAAGACACCCGTCTCCATCAAGTCGGCGATTATCTTGAAGGGCTTTTGCTTAATCTGCTCCGCAAGGTCACGGACGACAATCGGCGGCTTCAGGGTTATCACCTGAGCATCGGCGGGCAGCACGATCTTTGGCTCGTTGACCGTGAGGTCACCAGCCTTCGTCTTGGCGCCGCCCTTTTGCGCGGCCGCAGCTCTGGGGACAGCTAATTGCGGAGCGGTAGGGGCGCCACGAACACCGCGCACATCGCCGCGCCGTATGAAATCAGGCTTCTTCTGGTCGGCTGGCCGAGTCACAACCTTCGTGGTCCCCGGCCTGGGTCGCAACTGGATGAACCCGACCTTGTCTCCCACCTTGGGTCCAGGCGGCGGGGGCGGAGGTGGAGGCGGCTCGACAACTGGCGGCGCGGGCTCGGGAACCGCCGGCGCTTCGAGGACTACGATGCCGGAATCTGATATGGCCGGTTCCGGTTGAACTGCAGCAAGCTCCGCAACAGGTGAGGCGGCCGCATCTGTTGCGCTCGCTTCCACCGTCTGCTCCGTCTTGACTTCAGGGGCAGGCGGAGCAACCAACTCTACGACCGGCGGCTCGAGTGGGGCAGGTGGTGGCGGGGGCGGCGGAGCCGCAAGTTCGGGGTGGTCCTTGAGAAGTTCGAGTTCGAGATACTCGGCGGTGATCTTATCCAGCGAGCTGGAGGCTACCCGCGCAGCGGTTAGACCCAAAGCCTTCGCCTTGGCGAGCACTTGCTTGCTCTCCAGGTGCAGCTTCTTCGAAATGTCGTAAATCCGAACGGGCATATCTATCTATCGCTTCGAGCCTCTTCTGCAAAACAGCCTTCATAGGCTCGATCCTGAACTACAAGACTACAAGAATTTCCAACCGCGCCACCATAATCAACCGGAAATCGGCGTCTCCCCTACTTTTACGGTCCTCCGGACGGCTTCGGCACGCGCCGCTTCCATAATAGCCGCAGCCTTATCCCCCAGCTCGGGCATTCCCGCCAGATCGCTCTCTTCCGCCTGCAACAGATCCTCCAATCGCGTCAGTCCATGATGGACGAGCACGTCCGCCTGCTCCCGCGTGATCCCGTCGATCGCCGCCAGCGACTCCACCGCCTCGGCGACTTTCTCCTCGAAACCTTTGGTCACCAGCACCTCTGCCTCGATGTCCACCTGCCAGCCAGTCAGTCTCGACGTCAGCCGCGCGTTTTGGCCCCGCTTGCCGATGGCCAGTGAAAGCTGATCCTCGCTAACGGTGATCTTGACCCGCTTGTGAGCTTCGTCCACCTCGAACGCCTTCAGCTTGGCCGGCGCCAGGGCATTGGTAATGAAATTCTTGATATTGGTGTCCCAGCGGATGATGTCCACCTTCTCGTTGTTCAATTCCCGCACGATGTTCTTCACCCGTTGACCGCGCAAGCCCACACAAGCGCCCACCGGGTCCACCTTTTCGTCGCGAGTCCACACCGCCAGCTTCGTCCGGAATCCGGGTTCGCGGGCGATGCCCTTGATCTCAATCGTCCCGTCGTTGATTTCCGACACCTCGAGCTGGAACAACTTGATCACAAAGCGAGGGTCCGCGCGGGACAAAATGATCTCCGGACCGTGCGGTCCTTCCTCGACTGCCTTGACGTAGCAGCGGATCCGCTCGCCGGCCTGGTATTCCTCAGTCGGCACGCGTTCCCGGTTGGGCAGCAGCGCCTCGTATTTGCCCAGGTCCACCAGCACGTCTGACCGGTCAAAACGCCGCACTGTCCCGCTGATGACGTCTCCCACCCGGTCCTTGAACTCCGTGAAAATCATCGCCTTCTCAGCGCGCCGGATATGCTGCATCAGGGCCTGCTTGGCGTATTGGGCGGCGATGCGGCCGAAGCCTACGGGCGTCACCTCCACCTCGACCTCCTCGCCCACCTGTGCATCCGCCTTGATTCGCCGGGCATCGAACACCGTAATCTGGTCATGCTTGGAAATAACCTTCTCCGACACGATGAGCTTCGCAAAGGCGCGGATATCGCCGTTCTTCTGGTCAATGACCACGCGCAATTCCCGCGCCGGGCCCACGGCTTTCTTAGCGGCGGATAGTAATGCCTCCTGCACAGCGGAGGTCAGGACATCACGGTTGATGCCCTTCTCCCGCTCCCAGAATTCCAAGACTGCTAAAAAATCGGCGTTCATATGTCATCAACGGCAGTCCCACACAGGGAACAAAAAAGTCGGCAGATAAGACTCTTCCGACTTTGGCGTGCTGGCGAACCAGCAATTTGTACCGTTCTAAATATCAAATTATGGTTTTCGCCGAAATCAGTCAAGCTCCCAGTTGAGTTCATTTCGCCTCCCCGTACCCAGGCCGAAGTACCCCATTCTGGCCGCTCTGTGCCCTTTGGTTTGAATTTCTTTGCAATCTCCCCTACCCTGTCCCAAGCTGACGCTATGACGCAACCCCTCGCGCTTGTCCTGTACGAGAAGCTGCTCCCGGGCAGCCAGCTGGTTAATCGGCTCCAGGACCTGAACTACCGTGTCCAGGCCATCCCGGATGCGAGCAAACTCGCCGAATGCGCCGAACAGACCAAACCCATGCTCGTGCTGGCCGACCTGGAATCCACTCAGAACAACGTCTGTGCCGCCCTGGCCCGCCTAAAGCAGAATCCCGCCACCAAGCACCTGCCGATAATCGCTTTCAGCCGTGAGGACGCCGATGAACTCCAAGCCGCCGCCAAGGCCGCAGGGGTAACACTGTTAGTTGCCGAGGCGGCTATCTTGAGCCACCTACCCCAACTTCTCGATCAGGCCCTGCAACTCGAGTAGCTGCTCCCCGCCGCGCGACCCGTCGCCCTTGGCCAACCCTCCGGTTTCACTCTATCAGCCCCGCACTCCCGCTCGACTGGAGGCATCGCCCTCGGCAGTTCAACTCCCGGGAACATCCCCTCCCGATGCCTTTTGAAGTCGCTCGATCAGCCGCGCCACGCGGGCACGGTGGGCCAGCACCACACGCGGGTCGGTCGTAAAATGCGTCAAGTCCCGGGATACCGCGTCCGGCACCTTCAGAAGCTCGCGCGCTTGTTTGTATAAAGCAGTATCGCCACGCCGTGCAACCTCGCTTTCCGCCGCCTGCTGCAGCAGCCAAAGATACTCGTAGTCCTCCATACCGTCGCGCAAGTTCTCCCAGCGCAGCGAATTGACCGGGGCATCCAGGCACAGCGCCACGTCAGCTTCCGGCTCGCGCCGTGGTGGATAGAGGAAACGCCCGTCGCCATTGCCCCAGTAGCCAATCTCGCCCGGCTTCTCGCCGTAGCCTGACTTGTAGCTCATGGGATCATTCCAGGGATTCTGCAGTTTTGGGGGCGGAAACGCTGCCGGGCTGGTCCAGTAAACCGTATCCCAGATTAGAATGCCTTGCACACCATACTGCCACGATTGCCACGGCCAAAGCCGCAGCTCCGTGCCCGGGTGATCAATGAACTCCGTGATGTAGGGCGCATGCGGGCCGCAGCAGATGTACCACCACACCTCTTCGCCTGCCTGCCGCCGCTCGCGCACCAGCTCCGGCGTCCACTTCGGCGTCAGCCCGCACCAGATTTCCACGTTTCCGATCAACTGCGGCTGCGGTTCTACGGTCAACATACGCCGAATCCCCGGCGCTGCCTCGCGGATGCGCTTCATGCCGTCCGCGACGAATTCAAAATCCTTGGGCGCCGGCTCGTCGAACCAATAGGTGTAGGCCTTGGATAGCCAGCCCCGCTCGCGCAGATGCGCCTCGATCTTGCCCAGGTAATCGCCAAACAGCCTTGCGAACTCCGGCGTGCCCTCCTTGAAGCCCTCCAGCTGGCCGAGGTGCCGGCTGTGAAAGGTGCCGCCCCCCATGCCGCGCAGCGGCAGCATGAACGTATTGAAATGCTCCTCGTCCAGCCACCGCGCCGCCGCGCGCTCGAACCTGGTGAAATCCACTTGCGCGTGCTTGTTCGTCCCCTCCCCAACAAAACGGATGTCTATCGGCGAGTGGTCGTAAAACGAGTATGGGCTGATTCGATGCTCGGCAAAGTTTCGCAGGTATTTAGCATACACCGCTTCCTTATCCTCTTGCTGCTTCGCGCCGTGATATTGACTGATCCGGTAACTGCTCAGGCCCAGCGCGCTCTTCAAATGTGTCTCTTTCGGCAGCACGAAATCATAGACCTGAACCTGCAGTGGCACCTTCACTTCGCCCAGGGATGTCTCCAGTCTCAAATGGCCCCGGTAATCGCCCGGCCTGGCGTCGCGCGACACGTGAAACGTCAGCCAGAGCGGTTGATTGCTTCCCGCCGACAGTGCCAGCGGCAGCCGCAACGGCGGCAGCGGATCTGGATACCAGCCCGGCACGCAGGTCTTATCCGTCGGGTGCGTTACCCTCACGTAAGCCACCTCGTCCAGCCGCACCGTAATCGGCGCCGCCCCGCCCCACCTCTTGCGCAAAGGACTCACCACCGCCGACACCAGCTCGCCGTCTTTCTCCGGCCGCAAGACCACCTGCACCGGCTCGAACTCGCCGCGCGCGGCGGAGACGCGCACTGGCTCCACTTTGCCCGGCGGCCTGGCCGGCAACGCGCGTTCCCGTCCGACCTTCCATCCGCTCTCGCACCACCACACCCCCAGGTCCTCCGTCTGCGCCAGCCAATGTCCGCCCCGAATGTCGTTAAGCACCCCATTCCCCTCCGCGCCCGCCAGCGGCGGCGCGAGGCAAATGACAATCAGCTCGATGAGAAGGAAAGCAACTAAACCAGTGTGGATTCGTTCCAATGCGCGGCGCATCCCGGCAGCATGAAGACAACTGCGCCCGCAATCAAGCATCCGGTGGCAGTCTCCGGGTGGCTGCGTTGCAGGCGCCGCATCGATAAGTGTGACTACGAGCGGAACGTGAGCGCCGGCTCAACCATACCTCAGCCATCCACTTCCCGTGTGAGCGCCAACGGCCTGCGCTAAAGCGAGCTTTGGAAGTTGTAGTCCCCCGATTTCACCTCGAACACTGCCCGCCCCGGCTCGAACCGCAGCAGGCGCGCGCCCGCCGACTGGACGCCGGGCCTGCCGCTCTCGGTGACGTCATCTGCGCTCTTCGCCGGCACATAGACGGTCGCCGTGCTATTGACCGGCACGGTGATACGCCAACGAAACACCCCGTCTTTCCGCTGCCAATCGCTAACGATCAGCCCATAGGGTGCCCGGCGCGTCGCCTTCACGAACTGCAAGTCTCCCACCGGCTCGGGCCGCATGACGATGTGCTTGAAACCCGGCCTCTCCGGGTCGGGCTTGATGCCGGCAAGATTCTCGTAGAGCCAGATGCCCAGGTCGCCCACGAGCATGACGTGGTTGCCGGAATTCATCGCCGGGTCCGCGGTGTCGCCGTTCCAAAGCTCCCAGATTGTGGTGGCGCCCCTCTCGACCATGTAGCCCCAGCTCGGGTAAGTCTTCTGCGACGCGATCGCGTAGGCCACGTCGGCCCGGCCGCCGTCGGTCAGCACGCGCATCAGCCATTGCGCGCCGATCAGTCCGGTGCCGATGTGCCCGCGGGTCTCAACCGTGATCTTCCGCACCAGGGCGTCGAACAACCGTCCCCGTTCGTGCTCCGGGACCAGCCCGAAGGCCAGCGGCAACACACAGGAGGTTTGCGAGCCGTTGTCGTATTGACCCTCAGAGGCGCGGAAGAACTTGCGGTTGAACGCCTCCTTCATCGTCGCGGCCAACGTCTCGAACCGACGGGCGTCGTCAGTCTTGCCCAGCAGGGTCGCGTAGCGGGCCATCACTCGCGCGTCATGGTAGAAATAGGCTGTGGCGAGCAGCGCCTTGTCGGTCTTGCGCTTCGGGTCATTGGAATGAATCAGCTTGGGGTCCTCGGGCGGCACGCACCAGTCGCCGTAGGTATCGCGCGAGATAATGCCGTTAGTGACAAACCCGCTCATGTAGTCCACCCATTTCTTCGCGCTGGCGTAATGAGCCGCAATGATGCCCTCATCGGCATACATCTCGCGCATGGACTCCGGCAGCAGCACCGTGGTGCTGGGCCAGGTTACGTTGTCCGAGTAAATCGGCCAGTAGGCCGGGCACACATCGGGCACGCTGCCGCTTGCCTTTTGGGCGTCCGCCATGTCCTGCAGCCATTTGGTGTGAAATGCGGCGGTGTCGAACATGTACATCTCCCCCTTGGACTCGGCAGACCGGTCCCCCAGCCACCCCTGGCGCTCGTCCCGCTGCGGACAATCGGTCGCGATGCTCCGGTAGTTGCCGCTCACCCCCCACACGATGTTCCGGTAAATCTGATTCAGCAAAGGGTTGGAGCAGGTGAACTCTCCGGAGGTCGCCACATCATCGTGCACCACCCGTCCTTCAATTGCCGACAACGCCGGCTTGCCCGGATGGCCCGTCAACTCGACGAAGCGAAACCCGTGGTAAGTGAATCGCAGCTCGTACACTTCCGTCCCCCCGCCCTTCAACGTGTAAGTGTCGGTCACTTTCGCCCCGCGGATGTTATCCAGGTAGAGAGTGCCATCGGGCTTGAGCGTCTCGGCATGGCGCAGCTTGACCTCCGTCCCGCGGGGACCCGACACCTTAAGCCGGCACCAGCCGACCATGTTCTGGCCCAGGTCGTAAATCCACACGCCCGGCTTGGGCTCCGTGACAGACAACGGCTTGAGCGTCTCGACTACCCGGATCGGGTTGATCATCTGTGCCGCAAGCTCACCGCCCGGCGCCGCGACGGCCTGCGCCGGCTGCCAGTTCTTGTCGTCGAACCCGGCCCTGTCCCAGCCGGGCATTTCCTTGCGCGCATCGTAATCTTCACCATCATATTCGTTATTGGTCCGGATCGGTCCGTCGGTCGTGAGCTTCCAGGTTTTGTCGCTCACCACCTCTGCGCTTGTACCGTCCTGATACTCAATGTGCATCTGGAAGAGCAGCTTGGGAAACCCGTAGCCCGTGGTTCCGGTCGGCGCCTTTGAGCGCGGCGCGTAGAAACGGCCATTGCCCAAGAGGATGCCGACGGCATTTGCCCCTTTCTTCAGCTGCTTCGTCACGTCGAAGGTGATGTAGAACACTCGCTTGGTGTAATCCGTCAGCCCCGGCGACAGGACGTCATCTCCGATCTTCCGGCCATTGAGATAGAACTCGCTCAAACCGAGCCCGGAAACGTAAGCGACAGCGCGCCGGACTTTCTTCTCGACTGCAAACTCCCGGCGTAACATCCGCGCCGGCAACCGGCGGTCTTCCGGTCCGCTGATCTCGCCCCAAGGCGCCATGCCCGCCGATCCAAGCTGCTTTGCCGCCACCCAGCCGGCCTCGTCCAGGCCCGCATCCTTCCAGCCAGCCAATTCGCTTCTGCTGGCCTTCCAGCTTGAATCCGTCGCCACGACCAGCGGCCCTCCCTGGGAAAACTCGATCCGAAGCAAGCCCACCAGCCCGGCGGGGTTCGGGTCCGACCCGTCGTTGTGCACCGATACCGACAGCACGTTTTCGCCGGCCCGCAGTTCCTTGGTGACATCGAACTGGCTGGCAGCATGAAAGTCACTGGCGCCCCCGACCTTCTGGCCATTGATAAAGAACTCGCCACTGTTGTCCGCCGTAAACGACAGGCTCGCCCGCTTCACGACGCGATCTGCGGGGATTGCCAGGACCCGCCGGAAATACCGTGTGCCAACCGGCGCCGCCTTTTCAGGCTGGCCTTCGGGAAACCAAATCCACTGCGCCTGACCGAGCGGCTTGTTCGCGGCCTCGTTTTCGGCAGGTTCATCCCGTCCGATCCACTTCGCGTGCCAATCCGTTGGCCGCAGCAGGCCCATCGTCCAGCGCGCCGGTTCGCTCCAGGCCGAGGCCTTGCCTTGCTCGTCCCACACCCGCACCTTCCAGAAGCACTCCTGCCCGGAGATCAGCGGCTTGCCCGCGTAGCGCACCTGGATGGACTTGTCCGAAGCTACCTTACCGCTGTCCCACAAGTCACCCCCGCCCGCCTTCAACTCCCGCGCGCTGTTGGCGACCAGCACCTGGTAGCCGCTTTGGGCCTGGCCCCGCTCCGTCCGGTGGTCCGCGCTCAACAGCCAGCTCAGGCGCGGCTGCATCACGTCAATCCCCAACGGGTCTTCCAAGTACTCGCACCGTAATTGCCCAACAACCACCGCCGAAGCGCAAAAGGGCGCCAGTGCGACCGCCAAAATGACCACCAGGCTTCGCGCTAAATGCTGGTGGGTGGACATCATGCGCGTA
Source organism: Candidatus Paceibacterota bacterium (assembly GCA_035452965.1). NCBI lineage: Bacteria > Bacillati > Minisyncoccota > Minisyncoccota bacterium. The sequence continues at coordinate 37,062 of DAOTCE010000014.1, forward strand.
TTGGTCTGGAGCAGCAAAAATGAAGTCATAGGTCCATTTGGTTCACAATCTATTATGAGGCGAAGGTTCACATAACGGCAGGCACATGTCCAGCATCCACCAGCGCCATGTCCCCGAATTGTGCCTCAGACCTGAGCCAAAGCGCCAGGGAGCCACTGCGGACGAGTCCGCGTGAAAGACACTGCCAACTCCCGGACACTCACGAAACGACTCCCTGATTTCAGGTTCTGCAAGGAATTCCGGTAAACGCCAAGTGGGCTGTCAGCTGCACAGCCCGGAAGGCCCAGCCAGAGTCGTATCGGCCCTGCCAAACTGCAACCTGGTGTGTGTTTAGCGTAGCGCAGGCGTCCCCGCCTGCGGTTTGGCGCACCATCTCGGTGCGCGGTTGGAAACGCAGGGCGAGATGCCGCCGGCACCCGCAGGCGAGGACGCCTGCGCTACGCTAAACACATACGGCGAAACCCGCGCACTGTCCATTTTTGGGACAGTGATGCTGCCTGCCTGCCTTCTCCAGCCACCGCTGACCCCGGCACCCTGGGCTTGGCGTTACGGTGACACTACGGTGGTGCTACGGTGTGTATCCCATGGGGAGCGCTCCCCATGGGATACACACCGTAGCCCGACCACGCTAACAAGGCATCCTGCAGCCTACCGCAAGCCGACGCCAACGTGCGACCACCCGAACGGCGTCGGGCCCGTCTGGCGGGGGTGCTGGAGGTAATAAGGGGAGCCCGAGCCGGCGGATTACCATCAGAGATCGCCGTAAACCCGCGAAGAACCTCAGTCATCCACCTGTCAACCCCGTCATTCCGGCGTCAAGAAGATCCGGTCCACGTAGATCGCTTTGACTGCCTTGTTCCCTGCCGGCGCCACCCAGATGTCGCGGTTCACGTTGTTTTCAACTGTGCCCACGAGATAGGACCGGTAACCGGCGACCGTCTCATTGAGCAGCACCTTCAGGTCGGCTGGGTAGGTACGGGTCTGATTGTCGTACACCCCAGCGCCAAAGGCGATCCCATGCGACGTCACCCCTGGTTCCCTCTCCACCCGCACCACAGCATAGACCTTCCACTTGCCAGTCCGGGCCTTTAGCGGCAGCGCCTTGCCGGGAATCCGGAACGCCCATTCCTTATGCTTGCCTGGCATCCAGGCCGCGCGCCGATCCGAGGCCGCCGCATCCGGCCGAATTTCCGCAAACTCGCCCGGCTTGTGCAATCCAGCCACATTGTCCTGGAGGTCCACACAATGGCGGAGCTTCATCCCGCGCAGGTCCTCTGGCGGGGGAGCCCGAAGCAATCGCTTGGGCGGCGGCGGGCCGTTGGCGTCCGGCACGTCCGCCGCCACTCCCTGCAGAAAAGTATCCACCTGCAACCCCGGCTCGTTGAGCACCTTCACAACCGTCCAGTCCTTGCCTGGAACACCAGCGCACACCCGGCGAAACTCCTCCGCTGCGGCTTTTCGCGATCGCGGCCAAGGCCACGTCCCATTCTGCTCCCAGCATTCCCGCCGCAACGAAGTCCAGCGTTCCAGGCAGGCGAAGCGCACCGGCAGATGCCCCATACGCACACGCAGCAGTATGTCGGGGTCAGCCTCGCGGCTGGCGGCGGCCTCGGCCTGCTGCCACAGCCGTTCCGCCGCGGCTAGCGGCTGGAAACGCAGATGCGGCGGGTCGTTGCCCAGATAACACCGCAAGTTGAACCCCTTGGAGGCATCGTGCATCAGAACAAGGTAACGTCCAAGAAGCCCGCCTGCCCGCTTGCCGTAATAGCCTTCCAGAAACTCCTTGATCAGCGCCCGCTCATCCTGCCGCGGGTTCCAGAGCAGTTGCGCCAGCACCCACCCCCGCAACTCCGCCATCTCCGACCCGTACCCCTGGTAGGCACCCTGCTCAAAGAGACCCTTGACGTTGTATGCCTCGAACAGCCGCACGTTCGCCCCCAGCACAAACCAGTTCGGATGCGGCAACACGTAGTGGCTGAAATCCGTGGTGTAGTCCCAAACATACAGCCGTCGGCAAATTTTCGACCATCCCTCCAGGTCCGCCAGGAACGCCGCATTCGAAGCATGATCCAGCGGCTCCCGGAAATTGCACTCGATGGAGCACAGCCGCACTATCACGTTCGGCCGCGGCTGGATGGTCTTGGGCGGCTTGCGCGTGTATTGGTAGGCAAACGTGTCCACCGCCACGTGCGGAAACTCCGGCTCGATTCGCTCCGCAACGTAGTTGACGAACGCCAGCATGCTCCCCGACGGGCTGCCTTGCGCCTCGTCAATCGCCGTGCAACTGGCGCACTCGCACGCGCCGTGGCAGTCGTTTTGCGTCACCGAGATAATCTGAGCTTCGGGCGCCTCGCGCAGCCATTCCTTCACCCGGCTCACCACAAAGTCCCGCAGCTCCGGGTTCGACAAGCAAAGTTGCGCGTGCTCATGCGTGCGCTTGCCCTTGATGAGGCTGTACCATTCGGGATGCGCGGCGAAATGCTTGTCGGGCGGCACCAGCGGATAAAACGTGTGACAGAACCCCTTATACAGGATGCATCCGCCCAATTCCGCGGGTATCCGGCGGTTCTCGCCGTTGGCACCGTTGCGCACCTTCCACTGCGGTTCGAATCCCGCGTACCAGAAAGGCTCGCGATACTCGAATGGCGGCCGGTAACGCACGTCCAAATCCGGCACACGCAGGCTCCGACGCGCGGGAATGCTGGCCGCCCAGGGCATCCACCATCGGGCTCCGCACTGCTCCTGCAGGAAGCGGTTCACCGCGTAAACCGTCCCGCGCGGCCGGCCGCCTGCCAGCAACAACCGGTTCCCCTTGACCTTCATTGCCAATTCCTCGGCACCCAGCTTATCCAGCGCGACTTCCGGGAAGAGCGCCCGCGCCGCCACCCCGGGCCCCACAATGATCGCCCGCTCGGGCGCGCTGCCGTCCGCTGCCGTCTGCACCTCGAACGTTGCCCCGGTAATCTTCTCCAGCGTCCCGGTCAGCTCGCGCACTGCGTTGGACTCGGCGATCGTCGCACCCGGCTGCTGCACGATCACGCATTGCGCCTTTCCCCCCTTCGCAATGCTGAATGCCGCCCGCGCGGGTACGGCCGGCACAAGCATTAGGACCGACACCAAGCCAGGCAACACCGTTTGCGCGAGATTCCTGCGCTGTTGAGGATAAATCTTCATGCGCCACAGGCTCTCATTCCCAGCCCAACCCGCAATCCAAAACATCCATCAGTTGGACTGCGGCGACGAAGCGCGGCGCCAGCTTCGGTGATCAGCAGCGGCGGTGGGCTGCCTTGCGAGCGTGGGCCACTACGGCATCGGCCTGCTCCGCCGAATCTGCTTCTGCCCAGATGAAAAGGCGGTTCGGGTCGAGCGCGCCGCACAGGATGTCCAGTTCGCTCCGCAGATCCAGGTCCCCACCGTGCGATCCGCCGTAGTAAAGCTGGACGGACTTGCCTGCGGCTTGAATCTGTCGCAGCAGTTCGAGCCACTGCGACGGCGGCCTCTGACCGGCACCCTGGATCCACTGGATGCAGTGCAGCCGTTCCAGCCGCAACAGCCATGGCACATGCCGCACGGCGCCGGGGCCATCCAGGTGATAGATTGTCCAGTCCACGTAGTCGCAGCACTCCCGGTTGTCCGCCCCACAAAACTCCTCAAACATCTGCGGGCTGATCATGCAGGTGAAATCATTCTGGCCGATGCACAAGAAGCGCTCACGGCTCCAGCCCATCGTCCAGTTTGTGGTGCCCTGCCCGGCTGGCAGGACAACGTTCGAGACCTCATCCACCACCCATTTCCACAGCGCGGTCATCTGCCGCATTGCCCGGTGAACCGCCGCCGGCGTTTCCACCAGGTCCATCGCCAGCCGGTCCCGTCCGCGAATGGCGCTCAGCGCGTCCACCCCCGAGTGCAGATCGGGATAGCCTGTCACCCACTTGTCCTGGCCCGCGCGCACCGATTCCCGAAGGATGTCCAGGTAAAGCCTCCACCAGCGGTTGTCCGGAGCAATGCGAAACTCCGGGTAATCGCTCCAATCCTGGACAAAGGGTTCAGCCCACGAGGTGAAATCACGCGGCTTAAGCGCCAGTTGCGCGCCCAACCATGCCGCGAACTGATCCGGCCCAAGCCAGGGACAAAACACCGGCAGCGCATCGCCGGCGAAATGAGTTCGCGCCAAACACGCGTCCGTTGCGGCGATCACGAAATCCACGTTCGTCCACAACTCTTCCTCGCTCGCCGGTTCGGGTATGACCCGCCCCGGTTTCGCGTTGGCAGCGGTCACCCACATCAAGGGCCCCTCCTCCAACTCAGCACGCCAGAACGCCTCGTGGCGAGCCAGCGCCCGGTCCAGCCGCTTCTCCTCAATCCAGATGGTTCTCATCCAGAAACATGCCGATGTGAAGACTCAGTGCGGTTTCTTCTGAAGTCCAGGAGCCGCGATGCCGGCGGTCTGCAGGGCCCTCAGGCCCCGGGCCATAGCGTCCACGACAAAGTCTACAACTTCATGGCCCGCAACGAGCGGCAGCTTGGTGAGGACGCTGGGCGGGCAATCCGCCTTGTAGGTCTGCGCGCTGACATCCAGGCCCCACTCGACCAGCATCCTGGCAAACTCAACCGCGGTGTGAGTCTCCCGAAACCGGAGGCAGCCCAGGTGCCGCGAGCCGTCCACGCCCGCGATGAGCTTCGGAAATTCGCCCGCCAAATCCTGCAGCCGGGCGGCATAGTGGTCCCCAATGTCCCGAGTCGCCTCCCGGTTGGCAGACGCCCAGCGCATCGTGATCAGGTAGGCCAGGGCCGCAAGTTCCTCCTGTCCGTTGGTGACCAACGCCCCAAACTGCGGCAAGCAGTCAAAGGCGGCGCTGAAGAGCAGGCGCGAGGCCGCATATTCGCCACCGGGAAAGCCTTTGCCGATGGCCACGAAGGAGGGACGCAGCCCGTTTTCGCGATGGAGGAACAAACCCGGGGCCCAGAGGCAGGATTGGATTTCGTCCACCACCGCCGGCACGTCATGCAGGCGGCACAGCTCGTAAGCCCGTTGAAGGAACGCCGGCGAGAGCACGCGGCCGCCATAGTTCATCATCACGATCTCATGGAAGAAGCCGGCGACTTTGAGGCTGCCTTGCTCGTGATTGGCGAAGGCCGCCTCCAAATCCGCGATTGAATTGGGCCGGACGGCCACGACGCGAAATCCGCGATCACGGGCGGCCTCGCACAGCTCCGGCCACATGCCGCGCATGACCTGCGTGAGCATGGTGGTCCCGTGGTAGTTGGCTCGCAGGCCACCGTCGTCGTCGCCGACAACGAGCAGCACCGGGATACGGCCATGATACCCCGGAGGCGGCATCGTCGGCTCCGGGCGGTAGAACCGGGCAAGCACCATCTTGAGGGCCGCCTCGACGGCCAGGCTGCCGGTTTCGAGGTTCAGCACACGGTTAAGCACGTCCGGCCCGTTGGAGGCCAGCACGGGTTTGAGGGCGGCGTTATCGCCCGGCGCAAGGCCATTGACGCTGGCAATGAGCTCCTCTTCCAGCCGGCGGGTAATGAAGCCACGGGTGTTGTTGTGCGTGGCATTCGTTATGCCCAGCCGCCGCGCCCGGTCGAGCAACGCATAGCCCGGGAACAAATGCCCCAGCGGCGCATGATAGTGCTCGCACTTGGCCGTGAGGTAGAGCTGGCCGTCCTCGCCGATTCGGAAGTAACCCAGCACGCCGGTAGGGGCCATGTTCAGCCTGGAATGCGCCTCGAATTCGCGTGTGGATGCCCCGCCCGGCGTGTGGGCCAGCCGGGTCCCGACCTTGTGGCCCACCTTGGGCAACAACTGCAAGAGGCGTCGCTCAAAGGCCGGCGGAAAGAATTCAATCCGCTTGAAGGCAGATTCAACGGCGGCGGCCGGGGCATCGCCGGTCAGCGCCGCATGATTGGCGCAAATCGCGCGGACATATTCCTCGCCACACAAGTCCGCCAACGACATGGAAACCGGGACGAAAGAGCGCCGAGCGGATAATTCACCCAGGCTGGCCAATGGTTGACTCATGATAGGTTGTCTAATGAGGTATCCTAACCGCGTTAGCCGTCAACAGTGTTTTTCGCTGCCATGCTTCAATCCCCAGTGGGTTGCCGAACCAACTCCCCCAGCGGTGAAGGATGGAGGGCGGACAACTTCCTGCACCCCGCGGCCCCACGCGCAGCTCGAAGCGCCGTGCAGAGGACTGCGGTTCTCATGCCGCTGATCATCGAAGGTAGTCACTGCCCCTCTTCCACGGACACGGTGGTGCCACCGCGCTGGGACTCCAGGGCAGCCGTGAATAGACGGTGGCTCATGGCAGTCTCCTCCGGGGTGACGCATCCGGCAAACTTCTTCAACGGCTGGCCGTGAACCAACTCGTAGAGAAATGCCGCCCACATTTGCAGAATGGAGTCGCTGAAACCGAACTCAAAAATGGAGCCCGTGACGCTCCGAAAGGCCGCCTCATAACCGGTCTGCACCTGTTCCCAGACCTGCTCGCCGCCCGGGGTGTAACGCATCACCTCCAGCAAACGCGGGTTGGTGCTCGACCACCGGGCGGAGGCGCGCGTCCCCAGCACCTCCGCGTACCACGTGTTCTTGTGCCCGGGCGCGATCCGCTGCAGCTTCACCGTCCAGGGGAATGGCGCGCCTGATAGCGGGTCAACGGTTTCCATAAGCAGCAGCCCGTTGTCCCACGTGAGGCAGGGGACGAGGTTGCCCTTTGCATCCGGACGTTGCGTGACAATTTTCGAAAGCACGGCGCGGACGTTGCGGGGCCGCCAACCGGCGCGCAGCGGCACATGTAACGCGTGCATGCCCAAGTCCCCCAGCACGCCGTATTCGCCGTTGAACTCGACCATCCGCTTCCAGTTGATCGGCTTGTTCGGATCCAGGTCGCTCGAATGGAGAAAGCCGGTATTGGCCTCGATAATCCGGCCAAACGCATTCTGCTCGATCAGGTCGCACACTCGCTGCAGCGCGGGAAAGAAAGGCGACTCGGAGGAACACCGCACCAGAAGTTGCGGTTGCCTGCGAATGGCCGCCAGGATTGCGTCATTGGCGGCCCGGTCAATCCCGAACGGCTTCTCGCCCATGAAGTGCTTGCCGGCCTGGACGGCGGCACAGTAAATGTCGCGGTGGAGGTGATGGGGCACCGCCACATAGACGGCCTCCACCGCCGGGTTGGCGAGCAACTCGCGGTAGTCATCCGTGGTCTGCGCAAGGGTGGGCACATGCTCCCGGAACCAGCCCAGGGCGGCGGCATGAGGATCGCACGCAGCCACGATCTCGGGCCTGGCCTCGGCCTCCAGCAAATGACACCACCGCGCCGCGGCGCTGGCGAATTCACGCCCCATCAGGCCGCAACCAATGATGCCGAAACGGATGGTCTTCACTGCTTTTCTTCCCGCGGGGGTGGCGGCTTCCGGGCCAGGATGCCCGCAATCAGCCTGTCCGCATTCGCATGGAAGATCATGCCAATCTCCTCGCGGCTGGCAATCCCGATCTCCGCGCACGCCTGTTTGATAGCCCGCAGGTCCTCATACATAAACAGGGTGTAACCGGCCTCCACGGCGGGCCCTTCACGGTCGCGGTTGAAATGGAATGGGTGGCTGGTTCGGTTGACATACGCGCGCCCACGGCACTGCCGCCGCCCGCGCATGTACATAATTGGGTTGTCCGAGCCGTAGAGCAGACGGCGAGGGCCAAGGCATTCCAATGCCACCCGATGGCAGGCGGGATTCACCACGGCCGACGTATCGAAATACAGGCCGGGGTCGTCGGCAAATTGCGGCAGCGCTTCGCGCGCGTGCGGCTCGGTGTAGCAGCGGCCCAGGTGGGCAATGACCAGCACAATATTAGGGTAGCGTTCCCGGATCTCGCGAATCTCGCGCACGTTATCCGGCTGGCTCAGGCGACCCGCTTTAGGCACGTGGAGGGTCACCCAGGCGTGGCGGCCGTTAGCGACCTCCAATACATGGTGCGGCAGGAACTCAAAAATGCTCGCCTCCAGATGCCGGTCGCGGGTCTCAGGATCGGAGCTGATCATCGAGTAATATGGCTTGAGGCCGATAACGCCGGGCGTGGCCAGCAGCCCGGCCACGAGGTCCTGCGACCATTGCGGCCGGAGCACCGCCAGGCTGTGCCAGCCCCGCTGGGCGCATTCCTGCCGGACGTAGCTGTTCTCACCTTCAATGTCAAAGTCGAGCTCCGGCAGGCCAAAGGCCACGCAGCCAAAGTCCCGTCCGGGAAAGACCATGCGGTGACATTGCTCAAAGGTCAGCGCGTCGATCGGCTCAAGCACCTCGTTAACCCAGTACTGACGGCGCTTTGTCTCGGTCATCGGCCGCAGGCGGAACTGGGGGTGCACCATGTGCGTGTGCGAATCCACGATGCGACGCGGAAGCCAGCCTTCAAGGTGCTCCGCCCAAAAGGCACGGTCCACGTCCGTGTAGCTCCATACGTGATGCAGCGGGATGGGGTTCATCCGGCGCCGCCCTCCAGCAACGGCAGAGAACCGAGGTAAGTTTCGTACGCCGCCCGGTAAGCAACCGCGTCGGCGCCGGGTTCAACCCGACTTGCCGACGGCGCCATTGCCTCGGCCAAGGCCGCCAACGGTGTCGCGCGCTCGCACAGCCCCCGGGCAATGATCGCGGCACCGAGCGGGCTGCCAGCCCCGCTGCCGAAGCAGGCCAGCGGCAATTCTGTTACCGAGGCCAGGAGCCGGGGCGTAACCCGGCTGGTGGCGGCACTGCCGCTCAGCACCAGGCGTTCGACCGCCAAGCCAGCCCTGCGCAGCAGGCCAATGTGGCGCCTGAGTTCATAACCCAATCCTTCCAGCACTGCTCGGACGATGTGGCCGGGCCCGTGGGATAACTGCAATCCCGCAAGCCGCCCCTTGGTACCGGGCGCCAGCCCGGCCGGCCGCAGCGCGGTGAGAAACGGCCAGCACTGCACGCCATCACTGCCTGCCGGCGCTGATGCGAGAAGCCGATCCACTTCCTCGCCAGCCGCCCGCTTGTGTCCGGCAAGTTCCAGCGCCCAAGCCACGGCGGAGCCGCCGTTGATCAGCGAGAGGATTTGGCCCCAAAGATCTTCCACGACGTGGTGACACACGAACGCATCTGGAGTGGCCGGCGGCCCGCAGGTGGCGCTGACGGCTAGCAGCACCCAGGCAGTGCCAGTTCCCACCATCATCGTGCCCGCCTGCACCGCCCTGACGCCGAGAGCCGCAGCGTACTGGTCATGGACCGCCGCCGAGACGGGAATGCCGGCGCGCAGGCCTACGGCCTGGGCCACGGACGCCAACAAGCCACCCGCCGGCACCCGCTGGGAAAGGAGGGCCGGCAACTGCGCCGAATTAATCCCCAAGCGCGCCAGCAGTTCGGGGTCATAATCCCGCCGGACGGGATTGTACAGCAGTGCCAGCGAGCACGAGGTGCCGTCGTGTGCCGGACGGCCACAGAGGCGCGAGACGATGACGTCGCCGACGAAGCCGATGCGGTTGGGGGCGGCCAGCGCTTCGGGGTTCTCGTCCCGAAGACGCAGCAGTTGGCCGAGGGCGAATGCCGCGCTGCCATGGCCGATCCGCTGCGCAAACCATTGCGGCCCCAACTCCGAAGTGAGTGAATTGCCGAAGGGAGTCCAACGCTCGTCGAGCCAACTGATCACCCGCGCCGCCGGCCGGCCCTGCGCGTCCAGTATTTGCAGTGCGCCGCCCTGGCTGGAAACCCCAATGGCCTGGATGTCCGCGGGGGCAGCCGCACGCACGGCTTCCTTCACCGCGGTCAGTGTTGCGGTCCAGATTTCCTCGATGTTCTGCTCCACGCCACCCGTGCCGACCTCATAGAGCGGCACAGCACAGGCGCCTTCACCGAGGGGTTGGCCCGCGAAGTCGGTGACCAGCGCCTTGACGTTGGTGGTGCCCAAGTCCAGACCGAGAAGCATAGCTCAGACCTCGATGTACTCGGCGCCGAGGAGCCCGGCGGCGAACCGCAGCCGCTGCCGCGCGTCGCCGCAAATGACCGCATTATGGTGGGGCCCGCCGGCGGTGGCATAGGCGGTGAGGAATCGGCACACGTCGCCCGCGAGGGGCTTGAGCTTCGAGTGCGGCACAAAAAATCCCGGCAGCGGGCCGAAGTCCTCAATCGCCGCCGCCGCCGCAATCAAGCGCCATTTGCCGCCGGGCCCGGGTGTCAGCGCGACCAGGGTGGCCGGACCTGGGGCGAAACTGGTCACCAGCGCCAGTTGCCTGCCGCGCGTGCGGGTGATGGGCGCGGGTCGGGCCACCAGCGGGATGCGGCGGTCGCGCCGGGCCATCGCTGGGTTGGCCTCACCCATATGACTAAGGAACAGACTCGCATCGGCGAAACCGATCGTAAATATCTCCGTGAAGCTGGCCGGCGGCTGAAGCCAGCTGAAGAAGGCCGTCGCCGCCGCGGCGATGAGGTCCCCTTCCCCGCCGAAGCCGACACCCTCCGCCATCAACCGGCTGGCTGCCACGAACGGTAGGGTCTGCGTGCGCTCATCCTCACCAAAGGCCGTGAATTGGTAGGTCAGCGCCTCCAGCCGATGGTCGGCCACCATGCCCCGCAACGCGAGCTCCGCCCGAGCTGTCAGCGCCAGGTCCTCCTCGGTAAGGTCTGGCGCGACGTCATAGCTGGCCCGGTAATCCGCCACCAGCCGCGCCACCTCAGTGCCGGGGGCCACCGCCGCGCGGTTGATGTAGTCCTCGACAGTCAAATTGGTCCAGGCGCAGCCTAACGTCGCCGCCAGGTGCGTTGTGTCCACAGCAAAATCCCCCATGCCCGGGAACGGGTAACCCAGGCTGCCAATCCTGGCCGTGCCCAAACGCCTGACCGCCCCGGCCGCCGCGAAGAAGTCGCCAAGCTCCCGGAGCCCCGCGGGGTCGTTGTCCGGGCTGGTGACGTAGTGAAAGCGCACGCCAGCGCGAGTCAAGACATTTGCCAGGTCTTGCGTACCGTGGACGCCGTGGTTATCCACCATGTGGGTTAGCGTGAAGGCCTGGTCCACGCCGCGCAGCTCCTGGGTGTTCCAGATAACGATGGGCAGCCGCGCGCGACGCAGTGCAGGCAAAGCCAGTTGGCTGGGCGAGTAGGTCAGCAAAACCACCAGCAGCGCGTCCGCACCTGCCGTTTCCAACTCAGCCACCACTTGCTCAATGTCCTCGCGCCGAAACACGGCCCGGGTGAAAAGGAGGTCGGCCTCACGCTGCAACGCGGGGATTACCGCGCGGCGCAGCCACGCTTCCCTCGCCCCCCGCAGGTCGGGCAGCAGGTTTTCATATAATTCGAGCGTCAGGGCCAGCAGGCCCACCTTTGGTCGCACGTTATGTTTCATAGTTTGGATGGCCGCTCGAACCGGCCACACCGAGCCGGGGCGCGGTGATTACGGCGGAGACGCCGCCCCAGGGCCAGCGTATTGGAACCAAATGACATAGACATACAGGGCCGCCATCATGCCGATGAAAATGGCCCACCACAGGAACAAGTTGCGCACGCCCCGGTTTCGTTCCCGCTCCGATGCGGGCAATTTGGCCACGTTCCATGACCAGATTATACCGCGGATCCGCTCCGCGTTGGGCGGCCGGGTGAGCAGCGAGACCACCACCAATAACGCCATCGAGGTCAGCCACACCACCAACGTACGATTCAGCCAGTTGTCGAATGGTATCAACCATGGAACGTGTTTGAACAGGTAATACTCCACCAGCCCCGTGTAGGGAAAACCGAACAGCAGCACGAACGTCGCAGCCGCCCCGGTGGTGCGCCGCCACAGCACCCCGAGCAGGAACACCGCAGCGATCGGCGCCGCCACCCACGCACCTACGTTCTGGATAAGGAGGAATACCCCGAGTTGCCGCCGGCTGAACCAGATGGCCAGCACCGTCGCCACCGCCAGGATGACAAATGCGCTCAACCGCCCGACCCGCACCAAGTGCGCCTCCGACTGGCCGCCGCCGAAGAATGGCTTGTAAAGGTCCATGGTGAAGACCGTGCTGCTGGAATTGAGCACCGAGCTGATGTGGGACAACATACCGCTGGCCAGCCCCGCCATGACCACACCGCTCAACCCCGCCGGCACGAGCTCCCGCACCAGCGACGGGAACGCCTGGTCGGTGTCCTTGAGACCCGGGAACAGCTTGAAGGCCACGATCCCCGGGATTACCACCAGCAGCGGCAGCAGGATCTTCATGAACCCCGCAAAGACCACGCCCATCCGCGCATCCCATTCGCTGCGTGCGCCCAGGCAGCGCTGCACGATAAACTGGTTGGTGCAGTTGTACCACACACCCACCGACAAGAAAATGGACCAGACGCCCAGCCACGGGTATTCCTTGTCCGTGATTGGGTAGATGATCTTGAACTTCTCCGGCGCTGACAGCATGAGCGCATGCAAGCCGCCCACCTCATGCAGCCCAACCACCGTCACGATCAGCCCCCCGGCCATCATCACCACAAACTGCAAGAAGTCCGTCCACGCCACGGAGATGAGCCCGCCGTAAATGGTGTAGCTGCCCGCCAGGAGCGCCAGGCACACGATCGTCACGGTTTCATCCAGGCCGAACATTCCTTTCATCGCCTTTGCCCCGGCCAGCATGACCACTGCCATTTGGGCCACGATCCAGAGCACCAGCGAGCAGACCGCAAACAGGTAACGGCAGGTCCGGTTGTAGCGCCGCTCCAAGAACTCCGGCATCGTGTAAAGCCCGCCCCGGATGTAGAAAGGTAGGAATACCCAGATCAACGCCGAGAACGTGAACCAGTTGCCCCACTCCCACTGCGCCACGACAAAACCCACCGCGTAGGCCACGCCAATCATCCCGATGAAGTGCTCCGTGCTGATGTTGGCGGCGATGATAGACCCGCCGATCGCATACCACGGCAGACGCTCCCCGGCCAGAAAGTAGCCCCGCGCGTTGGCCGCCTTGCGTCGCGCCACCCAAAGCCCGAGCGCGATGTTCGCTGCCAGGTAGAGGGCGAAGAGGATGAAGTCAATCCCGTGCGTCATTGACCCTCACGCGCGTTCATGGTCCGGATGCGCTCGCATGGGCCCGAGGTTTGCGAGGTTTGCTCCTCTCGTCAACCATTCCTTGACTCGGAATTGGGAAGCGTTTCTCACCAGGGAGCGATGAGCATCGCTCGACTGGGTGAGGTCTATACGGTGGCTGGGTCGGGCTGGGCGGAGGAGGAGAGGCCGGTCCCAGCACGGTAGCTGCGCCACAGCCGGAGCGGCAACAGACCAAGGACAATCACCATTACCTGGCTGGCGAAGAAGAGCATCAGCCACTTGAAGGCGGCATCCATGAACCCGTAGGAGTGGAGGCCGATGCCCAGCATGTTCACGCCGAACCACGAGAAGCTGGTCACCACGTTGCCGAAAACGGCCAGATTCATGATACCGCGGTCGCGCAACAGGTTGCCCCAGCGGGCGTGGAGGATGATCGCATTCCACAACACGATAAGCAGCGCTCCGTTTTCCTTCGGGTCCCAGCCCCAGAACCGGCCCCAGGATTGGTCGGCCCAGATGCCGCCCAGAACGGTGCCTACGAAGCTGAACAGAGTGGTGAAGCAGATGATGCCGTAAACCATTGTGCCAAGCGCCTGGCCCAACGTCACAGGCAGGGCGTCGTGGCAGGGCGCGCCTGCGGACGCAGGCGGCGCGCTCGGCGACCGCGCCCTGCCCACGGGGTGAGAGAGGAGGGGGGTGAACACGCCGAGGAATATGTAGATGATCGCCAGCAACCCGGCAGCGAAGGCGGCGGAATAACCCAGGGTGATGGTAATGACGTGCGTCGCCAGCCAGAAGTTGGTGTCGAGCACCGCGCGCAGCATCTCCATAGTGTCTCCGCCGAGGGCGAGATTGTGAGCGATGGTCAGCGTCACGAAGCCCGCCAGCGAGGCGACCACACTGCCGATGCCCACACGGTAGATACGCTCCAGGACCAGGCCCAGCAGCATGGCGCCCCAGCCGATGAAGATGGCGGACGAGTAGAGGTTGGTGACCGGCGGGCGGCCTTCGAGCGCCATGCGGAACACCAGGCCGAAGGTATGGACCAGCCCGGCGATAAGCACGAGGTAAAAGGCCGAGCGGCGCAGCGCCTCGGACCACCCGGGCGCCAGGCCGAACGTGAGCAGCGCGCCCCAGGCCAGCACGAAGGCACAGAGATAGATGATCATCGCGTGCAGGAACGGCTTGACATTGTTGAAGTAGTACTCGGCGCGGCCCTTGCGCACCTCGCCATCGAATCGCGGGGCCAGCCATTGCCGGTAGGTCTCCACCACACGGTTGAAGCTGGGCGCGTCGTGCCGGCGGTAGGCCGTGGCCAGGGCGGCGAAATTGGTCGCCGCGGGATGCAGAGCGCCACTGTGGGCGCTCTCCAGCAGGCTGGCGCCCAGGGTCTGCCAATCATCGCGGGCCCGAGCGGAATCCAGCGGCGGCACCGTTAGTGCATATCCGTGCCGCGCCATCATGCGAAAGTTCTGCAGAGGCCGAGCGATGCGCTGGAGGGCTTGCCGGTCAAAGTCCTTGTCGCCGGCGTTGGCGTGCGCCGCGGCCAGGGCGGCTCCCAGGTTTTGCTGGAAGACAGCCAGCTCATGGGCGAAGTCGTCCACGCCCTCCGGTTGGAGTGTGAACTTGAGCCGGCGGTAGAGGGAGAGGGCGTTGGCCAGTTTGAGCACCTGCTTTTGGAAGGTGGACTGTTCGCCGGACTTGGCCTCGCCAGCCTTGCGGGCCTGCTGGTCAATCTCCTCCAGCATCGGCTTGAGGTCGTTAAAGGAGTAATAGCGCAGGCCCGATTTCTCAATACCTTTGTCCTGGAGCTTGAGTTCGCCGAGGAGCTCGGCGTGGTGGATGAGAAAGATGGGGCGGGTATCGGCGACTTCGGGCCGGGTCGCGGTTTCGAGCAGCCATTCGGTCGCCCGGAGTTTTTTGGGGTGATACCAGAATTTCCAGAACGGCACTTGTTCGAGTGGCAGGTCACCGGTGCTGCGTATTTGCAGCAGGGAGTTGCGGGCGACCGAGTCAAAGGGCTGGATGCGGCCGTTGAGCAGCACCGGCAGGCGGCCGAAAGCGCGGACGTGGTATTCACCGTCGCGCTTGGGGAGAAAAACGGCCACGATCTCGGCGCCGAACAGGGCGACGAAAAACCAGGGAACGAGCCGGAGGAGGAACTTCATGCGGTCCTCCGTTGGAAGGCGAAGCCGAGGAGGTGGACCGTGAATTGGACGATCAGCCCCAGGCCTACCAGCACGCAGGAGAGGTAGGGCGTCAGCCAGCTTGGGTTGCGGACCACTTGCAGGATGCTGCCGTGATTATCCGGGTCGAAGCCGGATTGGTAGTAGGTTTCGCCCGCATAACGCAGCGGATTGTTCATGTAAATGAGGACCTCGCGCTTCTCGCCGGTGTCCGGACGGTGAAGCAGAACGCGACTGGAGAAGTTCTTCGGGATCTCCGTGCCCGGGTAGACATCGTGGGTGAATTTCAGCAGTTGGATGCTGTAGGGCTTGTAATGCCTGCGGGGCCGCAGGGCGAGTTGGTAGGTTCGGCGATCGTAGGTGAAGCCCTGGGGCTGATCAACATACTCGGACACCAGCCAGGTGCCGAGCGAGCCCTGGTTGGTCTCGATCTCAATCACCGCAGCCGGCACATCACGCCGGTCCATCTCCGTCACCCGAGGAAGCTCGGTGACAATCGCGCGCAAGCCGGCGTCCTTGGTCGCCGCCGGGGACTCGGAGGCGTCGGCCGCTCGCTCGCGTACGTTCGCGTTGGCAAAGTAACGCTTCACCCGCACCGTGAAGGGCAGCCCGACCGGCCGGATGGTCTTCTGCCTAGCCAATGTGTCCTGCGGGATGGCGACGACACGGTCGGCATTCGGATCAGTGGTATCCACCATTGCGAGCTCGGCTTCGCGTTGCGTTTCCGAGTAGTTCTTGGTTTCGCACTCGCGCAGGTGCAGGATGCTCTCGCGCGAAAGCAGGTCTGTCAGAAGCTGGCCGAGCAGCAGCAGGACGAGGCCGCCATGCACCATCCAAAGCCCAATCCGGCTGACCGAGAGTGTGAAACACTTGATCTGCGACGCGATGAGGTTGAGCAAGAGGACGCCGCCGATGAGGTAGCCGCCCGGGAACACGGGCACGCGCCACGCGGCGCCTTTGGGGCTCCAGTAGATAATGAAACTGCGGAAGAACTCGTTCTGTGCCTTGTAAAGACCGAGTTCGACTTGCGCGAGCGTGCCCCAGAACACCAGCACCAGCGCCAGCGCCAAGCAGACCACCGTCAGCCGCATCGAAGTAAAGAAGCGGATGAGCCGGTCGAGCATTGCGTCCAGGGCCATGGGAACGGGCTGGCTCTAGTTGGTGCCCGGCTGCGTGTGGCCGCCGTCAATCGGGGGATGGTCGGGAGGCAATTGCGCCTGGGGGCTGGCGGGTGGGAATCGCACGGACTTGAGAAAACCGATAAACGCGGATTTCTGCTGCGCCACAAGGGCTTCCTCGCCGGTCATCTTGAAGAACCAGGCTACGCCGTCGCGACGAGCGATGGCCGCGAGGATGCAGGTCTTATCGCCCGAGCCGGCGTTGGTCCCGGCTTGCTCGTAGAGTTGGGCGGGCTGGCCGGCGATTTCGACCGGTTGGGCCAGTTTGGCTAGCTCCTCCTCGGATACCCCCGGCAATCCGACCTGGCCGCGCCAGCGGTTGACGTTGGCCAGGTCGCTCCCCGCCAGGCCGGGCAGCGGAACGACGCTCACATCGGCTTGTTCACCGTCCTGGCCGGAAACCTGGAAGGAGGCGACGCGCATCTGGCCTGGAGGCGCCTCCCGCCAATCGGGCGGGCGGGTATATTCGAACATAGGGGCCGCGCCCGAGGTGTCGGGGTGGCCGGGAGGCAGGGCCGGAGAAGGGGCCACCGCAGGTTCCTTGGCCACGCGGTATTCCTGGACCTGGCTGCGGTCGCATCCGGCAAGCACCGCAGTGGTGAACACAAGAACCCATCGCGCGCAGGATGGGAGACATCGCCGACTGGTCAATAACTTCACCTTCTGTATCTACAAGCGTTTCCCCGCCCGCGCAAGCCAGTTGTCCCGCAGCCACGCTGAACCTAATCCCCATCGCGTTGCGGAACCAACTCACCCAGCGGTGAAAGAGGCAGCGGCAGCTATCGTGCCTGCCGCTACTGTCCGGAGTGGCGGCAGTGCCGAGATCTACCCTGTGGCAGGACGGCTAATAATGCTTGTTTTCGCGCCTCGAACGGGTTATGCATCTGGCCTCCTATGCAAGCGACGACCACTTGGCATCGCCTTAACATCGCGTTTTGGATTTTGATCGTGCTATTGCTGGCCGGCGTGGGTTTGGCGCTGTGGGCGGCCAACGCCCGGGCAACCGCCGATACGCGCTCCGAGCAGTTGGCGGCCGCCCGGTCCAGCATCACCTACAAAGGGGTGCTCATCAGTGACACGGTTCGCGGCCTGTTGTTGGATCCAGGCAACCAATTGGAGCTGCAATACAAGCGCGAAGCCGAGGATGCCTTGACCAACCAACTTAACTCCATCCAAGCCACCTTCGCCGAACACCCGGGCCTCGTTCAAGCAGTGAGCAACCTGAACCACTTCTCCTCCCGCACCCTGGCCGACTTTCACCAGCAGGTGCTCGACACTGCCGCCCGGGGTGACAGTGCCGCCGCCACCTTGCTCTACAATAAGGAATACCCGGATATTCGCAATGCGCGCCGGAAGCTCTTTGACGACTTGACGGCTGAGATAGACTCGTTGCGCAGCGCGGAATCGAAGCGCGCCGGGCTGCTCGGGTGGGTAGGCCTGGCGCCCATACTCATTCTGCTCCTAGCCATCCCCATTGTGGGCCGCGTCCATTCTGCCACCGTCACCCGACCGCTCAATCGCCTGGTGGCAGCCCTCGAACGCATGCGCCAAGGTGATTTCACCGAGCGCCTGACGGTCACACGGCAGGATGAGTTTGGCATCCTGAGCGAGAACCTCAACCGCGTGGCGGATAACCTGTCCGACCTCGTGGGCCAGGTGCAGCGCTCGGGCATCCAAGTCAACACCACCGCTACGGAGATCGCCGCAACAGCACGCGAGCAGCAGACCACCGCCCACGAAATCGCCACCACGACCGCTGAGATCGGCGCCACCTCCAAGCAGATTTCCGCCACCTCCAGGGAGTTGGTCAAAACCATAAGCGAGGTCAACGAGGTCTCCGAACAAACGGCCGACCTCGCCGGCAGCGGACACACGGCCATCACGCGCATGGAGACCACCATGCGCCAAATCGTGGAGGCTGCCGCCGCCATCACCGCCAAGCTGTCCGTGCTCAGCGAGAAAACGACCAACGTCAACTCCGTCGTCACCACCATCACCAAGGTGGCCGACCAGACCAACCTGCTGTCGCTCAACGCCGCCATCGAGGCCGAAAAGGCCGGCGAATACGGCTTGGGCTTCGCCGTGGTGGCCATGGAAATCCGCCGCCTGGCGGACCAGACCGCCGTGGCCACCTTCGACATCGAGAAGATGGTAAAGGAGATGCAATCGGCCGTCGCCGCCGGGGTGATGAGTATGGACAAGTTTTCGGAGGAGGCACGCCGCGGGGTGGAGGAAATCCGGCAGGTGAGCACCCATTTGGCGCAGATTCTCCACCAAGTCCAGACGCTCACGCCGCGGTTCCAGACGGTGAACGAAGGCATGAACGCTCAGGCCACCGGAGCCCAGCAGATCAGCGACACGCTGACGCAACTGACCGAAGCCTCGCAGCAAACAGCAGAGTCCCTGCGCCAGTCCAACCTGGCGATCGAGCAATTGAACAGCGCTGCCCGCGGCCTGCAGGTGAGTGTGGCCCGGTTCAAGCTGCCCAGCTAGCCATGCTGTTTCTGCTCTTCCAACTGGACCAGGACCGCTACGCACTGGAGGCCAGCCGCGTGGTCGAGGTCGTCCCGCTGTTGGAGATGAAGCAACTGCCCGAGGCGCCCCGCGGAGTAGTCGGGATCTTCAATTATCGCGGCCGTCCAGTGCCCGCCGTGGACCTGTCGGCGCTGACCCTGGGCCAGCCAGCCCGGGAGCGGTTCAGCACGCGGATCATCATCGTCAATTACCCGGACGGCGGCGGGACCAACCGGCTGCTCGGACTGATTGCCGAGCAGGCCACCGAGACGATGCGCAGAGACGCCAAAGACTTCCTGGACTCGGGCGTCAAACTCGACCACGCACCTTATCTGGGCCCTATCCTCATGGACCAGCAGCGCCCGGTCCAGTGGATCTACGAACAACGCCTGCTCTCGGATTCCGTGCGCAACAGCTTGTTCGCGGAAACCGCCGCACATGAAGCAGATTGAACAATTGCTCCGGCAGACGATGGGCCTGAGTGGCGCCGCCCTGGGCCCCACGGGCATCCAGCGCGCGGTTCGGCACCGGATGCGGAGCCTTGGCCTGAAGCGAGTGGAGGATTACCGACAACTGCTCCCAGCCCCGCGCGGGGAATGGAGCGAGTTGGTGGAGTTAGTGGTGGTCCCCGAATCCTGGTTCTTCCGCGAGTCCGAGGCAATTGCGGCGTTTACGCGCGCGGTGACCGGGGCCTGGCTGCCCGCCCACCCGCATGCTTCGCTACGGGTGCTGAGCCTGCCCTGCGCAGCGGGGGAAGAACCCTATTCGCTGGCGATCGCCCTGCTGGAGGCGGGGGTGCCGCCCAGCCGGTTCCAAATCGAGGCGGGGGACATCAGCACACGCGCGTTGGCTGCGGCCCAGCGGGGCGTTTACCGCGGGAATGCCTTTCGCGGCAAGGACCTCTGGTACCGCGACCGCTATTTTCAGCAGGCCAAAGACGGCTTCGTGCTGGCCCCGGCGGTGCGGCAGTGTGTGCGCTTCTTCCAGGCCAACCTATTGAGCGACACTTTCCTGCCCGGACACGGGGTTTATGACTTCGTTTTCTGCCGCAACCTGCTCATTTACTTCGACGCGCCGACCCAGCGCAATGTGTTGGCCCGACTGGAGCGCTTGCTGGCGCCTGGCGGAATTCTATTTGTCGGGCCGGTTGAACGACCGATGGCTTTGGACTTCGGTTTGGTCAGCGCCAACCTCTGCTCGGCCTTCACCGTCCGCCAACCTGGGCGCGCCCCCCGCCGCCCGAAGCCCCCCCGACCGCTGAACCGTCAAGTTCCCGCACCACAGCTCCCGGGCAACGGCGGACCCAAACCGGGTCCCCTGCCCGGAGCCGACCTGGACGCCGCGCTCCGCCACATCCAAGCCGGGCGCCTAAAGGAGGCCGCTGAAATATGCGAGTCCCGCCTGCTACGGGACCCGGCGTGCGCCCAGGCGTATTATCTGCTCGGGCGGGTGCGTGAGGCCGGCGGCGATCCTCGCGCGTTGGACTGCCTCCGCAAAGCCATTTACCTCGAGCCCAACCATTGTGATAGTTTAGAGTGGATGGCATATTTGCTGGAGCAGAATGGCGATTCCGGACGTGCGCGCGCGTATAAGATCCGCGCCCAGCGAATCAGGCTCAAGACATAGCCCACACTCGTGAGCACCTCCCTGCGGCAACCTGATCCCCCTGCGACGCGCGAGATCGAGGCTTGTTGGAACGAGATCGGCGTGCGTGGCAACGGCAGTTGCCCGAAGCTGGCGGAGGTGGGCCATTGTCATAGCTGTCCGACGTTCTCGGCTGCGGGCGTGCGGCTGCTCGACCGTCCGCTGGCGCCGGAATACCGGCGCGCGTGGACCGAACATTTCGCACAGCAGAAAGTGCCCCCGGCTTCCGCCAGGAAATCGGCACTGATCTTCCGCCTTGGCACGGAGTGGTTTGCGTTGCACGCGCCGGCCATTCAGGAAGTGGCCGAGCACCGGCCGGTGCATTCGCTGCCGCACCGGCGCCAGGGCGTTGTGCTGGGCCTGGCGAACATTCGCGGCGAGCTTGTGCTCTGCGTCTCGCTGGGCCGGCTGCTGGGGTTGGACCCAACACTGCCCCGCGCCAGGCGGCACCGAACCTATGAACGGCTGCTGGTGACCCAACTCGATGGCGATCGCTTCGTCTTCCCTGTCGATGAAGTTCGCGGTATCCACCGGTACCAGCCGGCGGACCTGACCGAGCCACCCGCCACCCTGGCCCGGTCTGGGCTCAGCTACACGCGAGGCATCGTGCAATGTGAGGGCCACGCCGTCGGCCTGCTCGATCCCGGGTTGCTCTTCGCCGCCCTGAACCGGAGCCTGACATGAGCAAACCCGACAGCAACGACCCAACCCAACGCTCAATGCTGGAGCTTTTCCGCGGCGAAGTCGAAAACCAGGCTAACAGCCTCAGCGACGGTTTGCTCTCGTTGGAACGCGGTTCCCGCGGCCCGGAGCAGTTGGAGATGCTCATGCGCGCCGCTCACTCGATCAAAGGCGCCGCCCGGATAGTGAATGTGAGGGCGGTGGAACGCCTCGCCCACGTCATGGAGGATTGCTTCACGCAGGCCCAAGACAGGAAGCTGACTCTGGGCCAGCCGGAAATTGACCTGCTTTTCCGTGCCGTTGATTTGCTGCAGCAGATCGCCAGGCAAGGGGAAGCGGACATCGCCCCCTGGGAGGTCGAACATGCCGCTGATATGGACGACGCGCTCAGCTCGCTGGCGCACCTGGCGCAGACCGGCAGCCTGGCCCGGCGCCCGCCGCCGGAGGAACAAGCCCTGCCGGTGCCGGTCGAAGCCCGCGGCAAGCGTGTGCCCGAGCGCGTGGTCCGGCTCGCGACCGCAAACCTGAACCGGTTGCTCGGTTTGGCG
This sequence comes from Candidatus Paceibacterota bacterium, assembly GCA_035452965.1. NCBI lineage: Bacteria > Bacillati > Minisyncoccota > Minisyncoccota bacterium. Next base: position 58,846 of record DAOTCE010000014.1, read on the forward strand.
GGCGAGTCGCTGGTGGAATCGCGGTGGCTGCGCCCCTTTGCCGACTCGCTCCAGCGGCTAAGACGCCAGCAGACGGAGCTGGGTCGGACGCTGGATGACCTGCGCCAGGTCCTCCGGGAAGAGCCCGGGACCGCCCGCGGGGAGCACCAACTCGAGGAATTGGCGCGCAGTGTGGCCAGTTGTCAGCAGCTGCTGGCGGAACGCATGCAGGAGCTCGACTTGTTCGAGCGACGTTCCGCATTGCTCTCCCAGCGAATGTACCTCGAGGTGCTGCGCGCCCGCATGCGACCCTTCAGCGATTGCGCCTCCCGGTTTCCCCGCATGGTGCGGGACCTGGCCCGCGCCTTAGGCAAAAAGGTACGGCTCGAGGTCACCGGCGAAGACACCCAGGTGGATCGCGACGTCATGGAGCGATTGGAGGCCCCGCTGGCACATCTGCTGCGCAACGCGGTAGATCATGGTTGCGAACCGCCCGAGCAACGCCGGCTCGCCGGCAAGCCCCCCGAAGGCATCATTCGCCTGGAGGCGCGCCACAGCGCTGGCATGCTGCTGGTGACCGTGGCCGACGACGGCCCCGGCGTCCCATTGGAGCGCGTCCGCCAGATCGTCTTGCAACGCAAGCTGGCGCCCACTGAGGTCGTCGAGAAGCTGGCGGAGTCCGAGCTCCTGGATTACCTTTTCCGGCCGGGCTTCACTCTCAAGGAATCCGTGACCGAGATCTCCGGCCGCGGCGTTGGTTTGGACGTCGTGCAAAACATGGTTCGGAATGTGCGCGGCAACCTGCGCGTCATCACCCAGCCCGGCCGCGGCCTGCGCGTGCAACTCCAAATGCCCATCACGCTCTCCGTGGTCCGCGCCCTGCTGGTCGAGGTGGACGGCGAACCCTACGCCTTCCCGCTCAATCACATCAGCCGCGCCTTGAGACTCAGTCGCGAGCGCGTCGAGAAGCTGGAAAACCGCTACCACTTCCCCCTCGCTGGCCACCAAGTTGGCCTGGTGGCTGCTCAGCAGGTCTTTGACACGGGTGCCGCGCGGCCGTTCGGCAGCGACTTGCCCGTAGTGGTACTCGGGGAACGGAACGTCCGCTACGGCGTGGTCGTGGACCGCTTCCTGGGGGAACGCGAACTCGTCGTTCAACCACTGGACTCCCGGCTCGGCAAGATCAAGGACATCAGCGCGGCGGCAATGATGGAAGACGGCTCCCCGGTCCTCATCGTGGACGTGGACGACATGCTTCAGTCCATCGAGAAGTTGGTCGCAGAACGCCCGCTGGTCGAGCTTCCGCGCCCGGGACTCGAACTGCCCGAGCAGAAAGCCAAACGTGTCCTGGTCGTGGACGACTCGCTCACGGTCCGCGAGCTCGTCCGCAAAATCCTCACCACCCATGGCTACCTGATCGACACGGCCGTGGACGGCACGGACGGATGGAACGCCGTGCGCTCCGGTGATTATGACCTGATAATTACCGATGTGGACATGCCGCACCTGGACGGCATCGGGCTCATCGCGCTGATCAAGCGGGACCCGCGCTTGAAATCCTTGCCGATCATGGTCGTTTCCTACAAGGAGAGCGAGGAAGACCGGCTGCGTGGCATGGACGCCGGCGCCGACTACTACTTTCCCAAGGGCGACTTCAACGATGCGCTCCTCCTGCAAGCCGTCGTGGATCTCGTCGGCGAACCCGGCACATGAGAATCGCGCTGGTCAACGACGTTATGGCCGCGGTCGAAGCGATGCGCCGCGTGGTCCTGCACACGCGTGAACATCAGATCGCCTGGATTGCGCGCGACGGCGCCGCCGCGGTCGAGCTCAACGCCCGTGACACACCGGACCTCATCCTGATGGACTTGATCATGCCGGGCATGGATGGAGTGGAAGCCACGCGCCGCATCATGGCGCGCAATCCATGCGCCATTGTAGTGGTCACTGCCAGCGTCACCAGCAACTCATCGAAGGTGTTCGAAGCGATGGGCGCTGGCGCCCTGGATGCGGTCAATACGCCAGTCTTCGATTCTCCGGAAGCCAGTGCTGGCGCGACAGCTTTGCTGAGCAAGATTGAGACTATCGGCAGGCTACTGGGCGCCAATCAGAGAAAGCCCCGCCCGATACCCACCCAGCGCGCCGCCTGTTCCCTGGCCCCCGGTCAGCCGCGCCTGGTAGGCATCGGCGCCTCCGCCGGCGGCCCCACGGCGCTGGCTCGAGTCCTGGCACATTTGCCAGCTGACTTCCCCGCACCGATCATCATCATTCAGCACGTGGACATGCAATTCGCCAAGGGCCTCGCGGCTTGGCTGGACGGCCAGTCCCGCCTCCACGTGCGTGTGGCCCGCGAGGGCGATCGCCCGCAAGCCGGCACCGCCCTGCTGGCCGGGCAGGACAATCATCTCGTTTTCGCCAGTCCGTCCCGCTTGGTTTACACCAGCCAGCCGGCCGACTGCGCCTGGCATCCCTCTGTTGACCAGTTCTTCAAGAGCGCGGCGCAATTCTGGCCTGGGGACGTCATCGGCGTCGTGCTGACCGGCATGGGCGCTGACGGCGCGGAAGGGCTGCGCGCCCTGCGCGCCAAAAATCATCACACGATTGCTCAAGACCAGTCCAGCAGCGCCGTTTATGGCATGCCCGCCGCCGCTGCCAGGCTGGGCGCCGCGAGTGAAATTTTAGCGCTCGACAAAATCGCCGCCAGGCTCACGAATATAGTCACAGACAAGATTTCATCGCATGGCTGACGAAGGCACCAGCTTCACCATAAAGCCGGCCCAGGAACACCCGGCGTTCCCGGGCGAGCACCACGTGATGGTGCTGCTCGTGGATGACCAGGCCCTGGTTTGCGAAGCCGTTCGCCGCGCCCTGGCGAACGAGTTCGATATTGATTTCCATTACTGCGCAGATCCTCGCGAAGCAATTGCGGTCGCTAACCAGATCAAGCCCAGCGTTATTCTTCAGGACCTTGTGATGCCCGGCGTGGATGGCCTCACCCTGGTCAAGCAATTCCGCGCCAACCCGGCCACACAGAATACCCCAATCATTGTTCTCTCGACGAATGAGAACCCGCACGTCAAAGGCAACGCCTTTGCCCTCGGCGCCAACGATTACCTGGTCAAGCTCCCGGACAAGCTTGAATTGGCCGCCCGCATCCGCCATCACGCCAAGGCCCACCTCAACCTGGTCCAGCGCGACGCCGCCTATCGCGCGCTTCGTGAAAGCCAGCAGCAGCTCATCGAAAGCAACGCCGCGCTCATCTCCCTCAACCAGAAACTCGAGGAAGCCACCATGGCCAAGTCCCAGTTCCTGGCCAACATGAGCCATGAAATCCGCACCCCAATGAACGGCGTGATCGGCATGACCGGCCTGCTCCTGGACACCGAGCTGACCGACGAACAACGCGACTATGTCGAGGCCACCCGCAGCAGCGCCGAGGCTCTGCTGACTATCATCAACGACATTCTCGACTTCTCCAAGATCGAGTCCGGCAAGCTCGAGTTGGAGCATCATCCCTTCGACCTTTATACCTGCCTCGAGGAGGCACTGGATTTGCTCGCGCCCAAAGCGGCTGAGAAGAACCTTGATCTGGCCTACCTGGTGGATGACGCCATTCCCAAGATCCTGGTCAGCGACGTCACCCGGCTGCGGCAGATCCTCGTCAATCTCATCGGCAACGCCGTCAAGTTCACTCCCCAGGGAGAAGTCGTCATTGAAGTCACCCCTGCCGACCACACCGTGCGAACCATCCCCGCGGGCCAGGAGCATGACACGGAGTTTCTCCGGCACCCGGAGCAGTGGCTGCTCCACTTCACCGTACGCGACACTGGCATCGGCATTGCACTGGACAAACAGGGTCGTCTTTTCAAGTCCTTCCAGCAGGTGGATGCCTCCACCACGCGCCATTACGGCGGCACCGGCCTGGGGCTGGCCATTTGCAAACGCCTGTCGGAGCTCATGGGAGGGAGGATCTGGGTCGAGAGCGAGGCCGGCAAAGGCGCCGGCTTCCACTTCACGATCTCGGCCAGGGCAGCCGCCGCTACTGCTCCGCCTGCCTGGCGAAACCCGCAGCCCCAACTCATCGGGAAGCGCCTGCTGGTTATCGAAGACAATCCCACCAACCGGCGCATCATCGTGGAACGCGGCCAGCAATGGGGCATGACGGTGGAAACTGCCGCCAATCGCCGCGACGCCTTGTCACTGCTCGGCAAAGGGGACCTGTTTGACGCGGTCATCCTCGACCTGGAACTGCCAGAGAATAGCGGATTGTCTCTGGCCGAGCAAATCCGGAAGCAACCCGCCGGGCGCTACGTGCCCCTGCTTATGCTTTCCTCAATGCGCTCAGGCGGCGAAGAGGCGCGCCCGCTGCCGGGTGGGATTGCGGTCGCCATCCACAAGCCCATCCGCCCGGGCCAGTTGCTCGACGCGCTCTGCCGCGCCTTGAGCGTTCAAGTCCAGCGCGAGAAGAAGCTGCCGGCCAAACCCGCGCTCGATCACGACCTTGCTCAACGCATGCCCCTGCGGGTGCTCCTGGCCGACGACAATCCCATCAATCTGAAAGTTGGCATCAGCGTCCTGAGTAAGCTGGGATACCACGCCGACACTGCCAGTAACGGCCTCGAAGTCCTCAGATCTCTCGAACAGAATGCTTACGACCTGCTCTTCCTGGACGTGCAGATGCCGGAGATGGACGGCCTGGAAACCGCCCGCCAGATTTGCCGGCGCTGGCCGGCCGATAAACGCCCCCGCATCATTGCCATGACCGGCAACGCGCTGGTTGGGGACCGCGAACGATGTCTGCAGGCGGGCATGGATGATTACATTACCAAGCCCGTGCGGGTCAATGAACTGCAGGCGGCGCTGGAACGCTGGGGTCCCACCAAAGCCAGAAAGTCCGAGACGGCATTCCTGTCCCGCATCAAATCCATCCCGGCGGATGCCCTGCTCGACCAGGCCATAGTTGCCGATTTGCGCAACGTGCCTGCCTCCAACGGCATGAGTATGCTCCAGGAACTCATTGACGTTTTCCTTGAGACGGCCCCCCCGCGCATTGCCCAAATTGGCCAGTCCATTAACGATGGACCAATGCTCGCCTTCCATGCGCACGCGCTGAAGGGCATGAGCCTCGAGCTGGGCACCAAACGCATCATTGAGCTATCCCAGAAGCTCGAGGACTGTGGCCGCGGCAGGAATGTCCTCGGCGCCCCCGCCTTGTTCCAGCAACTCCAGGAGGCCTTCACCCAGACCAAAGCCCAGCTTCTCACGCTTCGCTGCCAATAAACCTCCCGCCCGTCGCCCGCCCCTATGCCTGCCATCCCCGACCGTCTGCACCCCGGTGACACCATTGGCATCGTCGCCCCGGCCAGCGCGCCGCCGGACCCAAAGAACGTTGACCGCTCCGTCGCCGCGCTGGAGCGCCTCGGTTTCAAGCCCAAGCTCGCGCCCAACGTCCGTCGCCGGTGGGGCTTCCTCGCCGGCAGCGACCGTGACCGCGCGGGCGACCTGATGAGGATGTTCGCCGACCGCAAGGTCAAAGCCATCATCTGCGTCCGCGGGGGCTACGGCAGCTCGCGCCTCCTCCCGTTGCTCGATTACCGGGTCATCCGCGCCAACCCGAAGATCTTCGTCGGCTACAGCGACATCACCTCGCTTCACTGCGCCTTCCTGCTCAAAGCCGGACTCGTCTCCTTCCACGGCCCGATGCTCAACTCGGACATCATCAAGCAGGACATGCCCGGCTTCACACTGCGAAGCTTCCTCAAGACCCTCATGCAGCCGACCGCGCCAGGCAGCATCTGCGACGGCTACAGGAGGAAGACCGTCACCGTGTTGCGCCCCGGCGTTGCCTCCGGCCCGCTGGTGGGCGGCAACATCACCCTGCTCTGCGCTGCCCTGGGCACTCCCTACCTGCCCGACTTCAAGAAGCGCATCCTCTTCTTCGAGGACCTCGACGAAGTCCCTTACCGCTTCGATCGAATGCTGACCCAGCTTCTCAATGCCGGACTCCTCCAGCAAGTCGCCGGCATCGCCATTGGCATCAACGCCGGCTGCAAAGACCCCAAAGCCCGGTACGCAAGGGAATACCGCCAGACGCTGGAAGACGTCTTCCGGGAAAGGCTGCTCCCACTCAAAGTGCCCCTCGTCACGGGCTTGCCGTTTGGCCACATCCCCCTCAACGCCACACTGCCGATCGGCGTGCGCGTCACTCTCGACGCAGTCAAAGGCGACCTGCGCATCACCCAGCCCGCCGTAAAGTAGCCCCGCCACTCCCTCGGGCTGACACGCCCGCCCGAGCAGGACCTTTCGGCCCTTTGGCTTCAATCTTCCCTGCCTGCCTCCTGCACGCGGATCAGGCGCCGCAACAGGATCAGGCCCACCGGAGCGATGGTGGCGGTCAACGCCACATACAGCCACATCGTCTCCGAGTGCCGCTCGCCATGTTCCGGGCAATACCGCGCCAGCAGCATCCCCGAGAACGTCCCGATGAGCAGCTTCGCCAGCAGAAACGGCACGTAGGAAAGTGACGCGTAGGACGCCTCCTGCCCCTTGGGCGCAATCGCAGCCGCATACTCATAGACCCGCGGCGAGTAGAAGGCCTCGCCCACTGAGAGCAGAATGACAAACAATGCGATCATCGGGTAATAGGGATGCACACTGCCTTTCAGCCCAAGATACCCGTGGCCGAGCCAGTGACCGGGCAGGCCGTTCGCCAACGGCTCAAACCACGCCGTGGGCAATGCCATGATGAACACCGACGCGGCGGAGATAATCCCACCCAGCGTCACCATCTTATACGCCGAGATCTTCTGCGTCAGGGCGCCCACCAGCGGCACCAGGAATATGATCAGGATGCTGTTGATCGCCCAGAGCCGCCCCACCGGCGCGCCGTTACCCAGCTCGCGGATGCCGAACTTCGGATAGACGTAATACATCTGCATGAAGATCAGCTTCAGAAACGCGATCAGAATCAGGAACGCCAACAGCCGGTAAACGCCGGCTTGCTGGAACAGCTTTCGGAAAAGCCGCACTGACTCCAGCGCGGTGTCCCGCACCACCTCCAACATCGCCTGCACCATGTTGCCCCGCCGCTCCTTCACTTGCACCGGAACAACCCGCAACCCCTCGTCGGTCACCTCCACACCCACGCGCAACAGGTAAAGCAACGGCAACACGGAAATCTCCACCCCCAGGCTCGCCAGGAACAGCGCCCGGTAGGTGCTGATCTTCATGCCCACCAGCGGCAGCGTCAGCTGCCCATGCTCCCCCAGCCCCTGCCGCACAAAGTCGAACACGAAGGATGCGATCAGGAAGCCCACGTTCATCATCATGTAGAAGATGGAGAACGATATGGACCGCTGCTGCGTCGTCGTGTAGCGGCGGACAGCCGCGATCAACACCGGCGTGCTCAGCGCCTCCCCCACCGCCAGCGGGAATAAACCGCCCGCCAGCGCCAGCCACTCCACATCCACGAACACCATCACCGCGCGCGCGACAATGCAAATCCAGACCCCCAGGAAAAACGTCCGGCGCAGCCCAATCGCATCCGTCAGCGACCCCACCAGCACCGTGCACACCGTCATCAGCACCGACCACAGCGCCACCATCCCGAGCGCGTCCTGGTCGCTGTAACCAAAATCCGACGACAGCCACAGCACGATCGTCGAGTTCGCCAGCGCGTAGGCCGCCACCATCAACAGCTTGACCGCAAACGTGACCCACAATTCCCGCGCCGCACCGCCCAGCACGGTGAACTTGCCCAGGAAACCCGCGCTCGCCTGCGGAGTATTACCCATGCCGAGGTCTGGTAAGCCGCTTCAGTGTCATTGTGCGCTCGCATAAGAAACCAACCTCGGCACGGAGTAAAGCCCTAACATGCCGCGCGCCCATCACAGCGCCTCTCAGCAGGGAGTCTCACCGTATCCTCACCGTATCCTCACCGTCTCCACACCGTGGATACAACCTTGACATTTTGACGCGATTCAGCCTAACATACTGTCGTTGCCGCAGTTACGACGCAAGCATCTCGAAAACACCTGCCGAACGCGCAATCCGTCATAAGTAGCGTTTCCGCAGCTAGTTGCACAAAAACCGCAATTTCACCACCACCAAATCACCCTCCGGCGGAAACTCCTTGCGGTGCTGCAGGTAACTCTGCCGCTGCCGCAGCGTCGCGCCGACCAGATTCCCCCGATTCGCGTCCAGCTTGACTTCGACCACGCTGTAAAGCAGACCCGCCGCCGCGCCGCACAAACATGCGGGCGCATCCGCGGTTTCATCGTTTGCGCGGCCATGCCGTATCCACTACCATCGCTATATGGCCCGAAGCATGCATTTCTCGGATTGCTCATGGCCGTCGGCGCGCAAGGCCCCCCGGCACTGGCATTCCGCGGCAGGCGCGGTCCTGGTCCTGAGCGGGCTGTGCGCGTTGCCAGTCGCGGCCCAATCATCCCGCCCGGGTGTCGGCGCAATACCTTACGCCGACGCACAGGGCACCGGTGTCACCTTTCGCGTGTGGGCCCCCAATGCCACCTCGGTGAGCGTGCCGGGCGACTTCAACGCCTGGAGTACTTCCGCGAATTACCTCACGAGGGAAACCGGCACCGAATACTGGTCGGCGGACATCCCGGCCGCCCGCGCCGGTCATAAATATAAGCTCCATCTGAACAATTCGATCTGGAAGCGCGACCCCCGCAGCCGGAAGGTGGAGCATTCTGCGGGAAACTCCATTGTCTATGACCAGCAGGCGTTTCGGTGGGCGGGCGACACCCGGCTGCCGATTAATCAATCCGACCTGGTGATCTACGAAATGCACGTCGGAGCGTTTTACGACCCCACGCCCAGCAGCGGCGACCCCGGCAAATTCTCCAACGCAATCCAGAAGCTGGACCATCTCGCCGCGCTAGGGATCAACGCGGTACAGCTGATGCCAGTGACGGAGTTCGCCGGGGACTACAGTTGGGGCTACAACCCAGCCGAACCTTACGCGGTGGAAAACGCCGGGTACGGGGGGCCGGACGGCTTGAAAATCTTCGTGAAGGCCGCGCACGCGCGAGGCATCCGCGTGCTGCTGGACATCGTCCACAATCACTACGGCCCCAGCGATCTCGACCTGTGGGGCTTCGATAACGGCGTCACCCCGGGCATCTATTTCTACTCGGCCCCGGACATCTGTTGCACCCTCTGGGGCAGCCGCCCGCGGTATAACGCGGATGGCGTTCGCTCATACATCATAGACAACTTCCGAATGTGGATGGACGACTACCACATTGACGGCTTCCGCTGGGATGCCGTGGGTGCGATGCGCTATTACGACCCGGGGCATGTGAACATTCCCGAGGCCGACTCGCTCATCCAACACATCAACAACACCGAGATTCGCGCCCAACGGCCGGGCGTGATCAGTATCGCCGAGGACGAGGCCTACGGACAGGGCTTCCACGGAGAGTGGGACCGCGGCTTCGCCGACCTGCTGATCCGGCAAATCGTCGAAGGCACGGATGCGAATCGCAACATGAACGACTTGTGGAACGCGATGAACGGCAACGGCTTCTTCCGTGTCGTCTATTCCGAAAACCACGACCTGACCGGCGAGCTCAACGGGTCAGGCAACCAGCGCCTTCCCACGCGCATTCAACCCGCCGACCCGGACGGCTATTACGCCCGCAAACGCTCGATGCTGGCCGCGGCGGTCACTATGACCATTCCCGCGCTGCCGATGCTCTTTATGGGCCAGGAGTTGCTGGAAGTCGAACAATTCAACGACGACAACCCGCTCGATTGGACGCGCGCCACGACCTATTCCAACGTCGTCAACTTCTACCGCGACATCATTCACCTGCGCCGCAACCTCGACGGCATAAGCCTCGGCCTCACCGGCCCCAATGTCACCAGCCATGTCGTCCGCAACGACGCCCCGTGGAAGCTGCTCGCATTCCATCGCTATGGCGCGGGCGCGAACGACCAGGTGATGATTGTCATGAACTTCACCAGCACGGCCATTCCCAGCTATTGGATTCACACCTGGCCCGCGAGCGGCAACTGGTACGTGAACCTCAACTCCGATTGGCCCCGCTACGGAAGTGACTTCGGCAACTTCGGCAGCTCCATGGTCAACGTCACCGGGAGCAGCGGCCAGGTCGCCATCGGTCCCTACAGCGTGTTGGTCCTCTCGCGCCAGGCGCACCCCGACCTGGACGCGGACGGAGATGGGCTGCGGAATGGCTGGGAACAACAGTACTTCAGCAATCCGGTCGTGGCAGTGGCAACCGATGACAACGACGGCGACGGAATGAACAACCTGCAGGAGCAAGCGGCAGATACAAACCCGGCATCCTCCGCCTCCGTGCTGAGGTTCATCAGCCTTGCGGCCACGAACGGCACTCTGGCATTGCGCTGGACTGGCGGCCAGAACGCACGGCAGGTGTTGCAGCAATCCGTGGCGATGGGCAGTTCGTGGACCAACATTTTCACGAACCCGCCGCCCACCGCGACCACTAATACGCTGGTCCTTTCAAAGGCCGCCGCCGCCCGGTTTTACCGGATACAGATACTTCCTTGAGCGGAAAACACCGCCCGGGGGTTTCTAAGGCAACCCCGCCGCACCACTTTACTTCTTCTCAAACTTCAGCGCACCGTCGCGTGTGACCACTTTAATACGGTCGCCGGGCTTGAATTCGCCGACCAGCAGTTTCGTGGCCAGCGGATCCAGCACCAGATCCTGGATGCTGCGCTTGAGCGGGCGGGCGCCGAATTGCGGATCGAAGCCTTCCTTGGCGAGCAACTGCCTGGCCGCGCGATCCACTTCCAGGCTGAGCTGCTGTTGTGCCAGGCGTTTCTCCAGCCGCTGTAGCTGGATCTCGACGATGCGCGCAAGGTGCTTCTCATCGAGATTGTGGAAGATGATGATGTCATCCACCCGGTTCAGAAACTCCGGCCGAAAGTGCGTCTTGAGCTCCAGCTTCACCACCCGCTCCAGCTCTCCTTCGTCCTTCACCGAGGCGCTGCCGCCGGCGTAAAACTCCTGGATGACCGGTGAGCCGATGTTGCTGGTCATGATGATGATCGTATTGCGGAAGTCCACCGTGCGCCCCTGGCCGTCCGTTAGCCGGCCGTCGTCCAACATTTGCAGGAGGACGTTGAAGACGTCATGGTGAGCTTTCTCGATCTCATCGAACAGCACCACGCTATAGGGCCGCCGCCGCACCGCTTCGCTGAGCTGGCCGCCCTCCTCGTACCCGACATAGCCGGGAGGCGCGCCGATGAGCCGCGCGACGGTGTGCTTCTCCATGTACTCGCTCATGTCAATGCGCGCCATGGCGTTCTCGTCGTCAAACAGGAACTCGGCCAGCGCGCGAGCCGTCTCGGTCTTGCCGACGCCGGTTGGCCCCAGGAAGATAAACGATCCGATGGGCCGGTTGGGCTCCTGTAAGCCGCTGCGGGAGCGCCGCACCGCGTTGGCTACCGCCTCCAGCGCCTCCTTCTGTCCAACCACCCGTTGCTCCAGCCGCTCCTCCATCTTCACCAGCTTCTCGCGTTCCCCCTCGAGCATCCGCGAAACGGGAATGCCGGTCCACGACGCCACCACTTTCGCGATGTCCTCTTCGCTCACTTCCTGGGTGAGCAGGCGTTGTCCCGCGGGCTTGTCGTGCAGGGTCTTCTCAGCCGCCGCGAGCTTCTTCTGCAGCTCGGGCAGCTTGCCGTACTGGATTTGCGCCGCTGCGTTCAAATCGTTGCGGCGCTGCGCCTGCTCCAGCTCCAGCTTCGCCTGCTCAATCTGGCTGTTGACAATGCTGACGGCATTGATGGCGGCTTTCTCGTTCTGCCACTGCGCCTTGAGCTGCTTGGATTGGTCCTTGAGGTTGGCCAGGTCCCGCTCCAGCTTCTTGAGCCGCTCACGCGAGCCTTCGTCCTTCTCCTTCTTGAGCGCGCTCTGCTCAATCTCCAGTTGCTGGATTTGACGCTCCAACTGGTCAATCTCCGTCGGCATGGAGTCCAGCTCCATCCGCAGGCGCGAGGCCGCTTCATCAATCAGGTCAATCGCCTTGTCGGGCAGGAACCGATCGGCGATGTAGCGGTGCGACAGCGTCGCCGCCGAGACCAGCGCCGCGTCTTGAATGCGCACGCCGTGGTGGACCTCGTAACGCTCTTTAAGCCCGCGCAGGATGGCGATGGTCGCCTCGACGCTCGGCTCGGAGACCAGCACCGGCTGGAACCGCCGCTCCAGCGCCGGGTCCTTCTCGATGTGTTTGCGATACTCGTCGAGCGTGGTCGCGCCGATGGCCCGAAGCTCGCCGCGGGCCAGTTGCGGCTTCATGATGTTCGCCGCGTCCGTGGCGCCTTCCGCCGCGCCTGCGCCGACGAGGGTGTGTAGCTCGTCAATGAACAGGATGATCTTGCCCTCGCTGGAGGCGATCTCCTTGAGGAAAGCCTTAAGCCGGTCCTCGAACTCGCCCCGATACTTGGCGCCGGCGATCATGGCGCTCAAGTCCATGGCCAGGAGCCGTTTGTTCTTCAGCGTTTCGGGTACATCGCCGCTGATGATCCGCCGCGCCAGTCCTTCGGCAATCGCCGTCTTCCCCACGCCGGGCTCGCCGATAAGCACCGGGTTGTTCTTTGTGCGGCGCGACAACACCTGCATGACCCGGCGGATCTCCTCGTCGCGGCCGATGACCGGGTCAATCTTGTTCTGCCGCGCCAGCGCGGTCAGATCGCGCCCATATTTCTCCAGCGCCTGGAACTTATCCTCCGGATTGGCGTCGGTAACCCGCTGGTTTCCGCGCAGGTCGGCCAGCGCCCGCAGCACCGCGTCACGCTTCAGGCCATGCGCCTGGAAAATCTTCTTAAGCGCGGGACCGGCCTCGTCCAGCAGGCCGAGCAGCAGATGTTCGGTGCTGATATAATCGTCCTTCAGCTTGCCTGCCTCGGTCTGCGCGGCATCCAGCGTCTTCTTGAGGCTCGGACTGAGGAACACATCGAGTGAGCTAACACCCTGGACCTTGTGGCGGCGGGCGAGTTCACGCTCCAGCTCGGGCTTAAGCTGTGCCAAGGTCACGCCAACCTTCTCCAACAAGTCCGGGATCAGGCTGTCGGTCTGGCCAATCATCGCCAGCAGGAGATGCTCCCCATCCACCTCCTGATGCGAATGCTCCCGCGCAATGCGCTGCGCCCCTTGCAGGGCTTCCTGTGACTTAATGGTAAACCGGTCCAATTGCATACAGATATATGGATAAGGGAAAACCGGCGAAGTCTCAAGCCCCGCATGCGCGTGGTGTTGAGCCAATCTAATACCCAGGCGACCGCCTCCCCAATCGGCGTGAGGCAATCCCGCCTGCCCGGTCCAATACGGTGGAATATGAACAAACGCTCGAAGCGAAGAGCCGGGATTTCTCTGATAGAGCTCCTGTGCGTCGTCGCCATCATTGCGATAATGGCCGCGCTTTACCTCCCGGCCATCGCCAGGGCCTTCCACAGAATCCGCACTTTCCTCGGAGGCTTGAGCTGAGCAAATGCGCCGGATCCGCCCGGCGGCCGATTCCCCTCGCATTTTCCTCGTGCTTTTTGCGCTGGAACCGTATTAACTGGCCATATGATGTTTTGGCTCCTCACGTTCGTTCTGCTGGCGTCGCTGGCCGGGATAGGATACCGGCAGGGCGTCATACGCGTGGCGTTTTCTTTTCTCGGCATCCTGGTGGGCGCCCTGCTGGCAGGCCCCCTGGCAAAACTGGTCAAGCCGTTGCTGGTGGCGTTTGGCTTGAAGACTCCAGTCCTGGCCTGGTTGCTCGCGCCAGTGGTCGTTTTTCTGATCATCTCCATTATCTTCAAAGTGGGCGGCTACATGGTCCACCAGAAGGTGGACGTGCATTTCAAGTACCATGCGGGGGATTTGCGCCTGGCACTGTGGGAACGGTTGAGCCGGCGGCTAGGCCTGTGCCTCGGCCTGGTCAATGGCGCGCTGTATCTCATTCTAATCTCGGCAGTGATCTACCCGCTGAGCTATTGGAGCTTTCAACTAGCGTCGGGCGCCAATGACCCGAGATCCATGAGGATCCTCAGTCGCTTGGGTCAGGACCTCCAGAGCACCGGTTTCGCCAAGGTGGCCCGCGCGATAGATCCCATGCCGAAAGTGTGGTACGACTCGGCTGACCTTACCGGCCTGTTATATAGGAATTCCCTGCTCGAAGCGCGCCTGTGGCGCTACCCGGCTTTTCTGGGCCTGGCGGAACGGCAGGAGTTCCAGGAATTGGCCGCCGACACCCAGTTCACCGAACTCTGGCAGCGACAGGAGCCGATCCTCGATCTGCTGCATTATCCCAAAGCCCAGGCGATTATCCAGAACCCTGACCTGCTGAGGTCCATCTGGGCTACGGTCGTGCCCGACATGAAGGACCTGCATGCCTTTCTGGAAACCGGCAAATCGCCCAAATACGATCCGGAGAAGATACTCGGGCGCTGGAACTTCAACGTGACTGTCGCCATGTCCCTGTTCCGCAAGGCCAAGCCGAACATCACGTCCAAGGAAATGCAGTTCTGGCGAAGCTGGATGACGGCGGCATTCGCCAAAACCAGCTTTGTGGCAATGACCGATCAGCAGGCCATTCTCAAAAACGTGCCGCAATTGACTTTGCCGACCCCGGGCGCCGCCCCATCCACTGGCGGACCGCAGACTCTCAAAGGCCAGTGGAAGAAGCTGGATAGCACCTATGAGCTTACCCTGTCGGGAGGGATCCGGGATCAAGAACTGACAGCGTCAGTGGAAGGCGACCGCCTGACGATGTCCGGGACCGGGCTGGGGTTGGTATTTGACCGGGAAGATTAGAATGCCGGTCAGTTCCCTCTGGGAAAACTGAAGCTGGCAGGCTGCGCCCGGAGTTGCCCGATGTCGCCCATTAGCGATGTTCCCGCTGGGCCGTTCGGGATGGGACTGGTGCTGGAGGTCTCTGGAAACACAGCGGGCTTGGCCAGCAACGGATGATCGGCGGCGGCCATGGCGGTTGGCGCCATGGGGGCTGACCCGGTTTCCGCGACGGGCACGAGGCCCACAGGCGGAATCTCCGCCTTATCTGAGTAGATCACGCCGGCAATCAGAAGGCCGCACATAGCCACACTGCACGCGCCCGCCAGGACGGGCTTGGCCTCGATAGCCGCCCAAAACCGCTGCAACCAAGGCGCTTCCCACAGCATCCTTTCGAGCGGGGCAAACCCCGCTCCCCGTTCGCCAGACTTGATGCGCTCGATGACCTCGCGGGAAAATCGATCGAAATAACCGGGCGGCGGCGCTTCATGGCGTTTGAGGGACAGCAAACAGCGCAATGACTCAAAGTTCTCCTGATCCGTACTCATACTCACTTCAGATAATCAATCAGATAGCCCTGCAACTGTTGCCGGGCATAAAACAGACGCGAACGCACCGTGCCGATGTTGCAGTCCATGATGTTTGCGACTTCTTCATGCGACATGCCCTGCACATCGTGCAGCGTCACAACCAATCTATGGGGTTCTGACAGCTTCTGCATGGCCGCGTTCAACTTTTCCTGCAATTCCGCCAGACTGACTTCGCGGCGGGGCGTCTTCTCAGAAATCAAGGCCACAAGGTCAGGATCATGCTCCGCATGGAAATCCAAATCGTCAAGGCTCATCTGGGATTTGTTCTTCCGCTGTTTGAGGAAGTTGATGGTTTTGTTGACCGCAATGCGATAGACCCAGGTGTAGAAGCTCGAACCACCCTTGAATGACCGCAGGGCCTGGAAAGCCTTGATAAAGGCCTCCTGCGCCAAGTCGTTGGCGTCCTCATGATTGGCCGTCATGTGGTAAATGGTGGCGTAGATGCGTTCCTGATAGCGGCGCACCAACTCATCGTACGCGCCCAGATCGCCACGGCGGGCCCGCTTCACCAAATCCATGTCCTCGACCGGGGCCGGCGTCGCCGGTGCACCCGCCGGCTGGTCAGTCGGCGGCTTTGACACCTTGCGACTCGCCGGTTCAGCCATAATCATAGCCGGTGCCCAGCGGCGGCTCCCAGCGCATCCGCTTGGCGCGCCAGGTAATCAGCCAGGCCAAACAAACCAGCCTGACCATTCGAGACGGGCAACGCCCGCAACGTCTGGCGCGCCGCCCCCAGGTACTGCTCAACAATCTCCAAGGAAGCCTTGAGCGCATCGTACTGCGCGAGCAACTCCCCAAGGCGCTTCAAGGACCCCGGCTTCCATTCCTCGAAGAGGACGCGCAAACACGCCCGATCGGCGGCGTTCGCCCGTTCCCACACCAGCAGCACCGGCAGGGTCAGCTTGCCCTTGGCCAGATCCGTCCCCAGCGATTTGCCGGCCGCCGTCTCCGACCCGAACAGATCCACGCAATCATCGTACACCTGGTAAGCGGTCCCAAAGGCCAGACCGAATCGGCGCAGTGGCATCTTGTGCTCTATCCCCGTCGGACTCAGGCCGGCGCTTAGCTCGCAAGAGAGCGCAAAAAGCTCCGCCGTCTTCATCTCCAGCACCTTGAAGTACTTCTCGCGGGTGAAGCGAAAGTCACGCCGGTGCTGCAATTGCAGGATTTCTCCCGAACACACCGTGTTGGTTGCTGTTGCCACCGCGCGGCAAACCTCGGGCGTAGGAAAACCCGCCGCCAGTTTCAGCGCATGGGCAAAAAGGCAATCCCCGAATAATACCGCGAGCTCATTGCTCCAATTGGCCGCCAGCGTAGGGCGTCCACGGCGAATCTCGGCTTCATCGATGACATCGTCATGCACCAGGGTCGCCAGGTGCACCAATTCGATGATCACCGCCACCATGACGTGCGCGTCAGTAACCTTCCCCAAAGCCTTAGCGGCCAGCCCTACCAGCGCCGCCCGCAGGTGCTTGCCCTGCCCGTTAAGGGCATAATCCGCATAACGTGAGATGTCGGGATCAAACGCCTCGACCTGCGCAGCCAAGCGATAACCAACCGCTTCAAGGAAGGGCTCGAGAGGGCTGATGATCTGCTTCCAGTCACCAGGCGGCTCGGGACTGGGCCCGTCAGGGATTGTATTGCAGACCACGTTGGAGTCGGCGGTTAACATGTGCGCAAATTCTAAGGTTGCTGAACATCCAAGTCAAACCCCTTCGGGGAAGGCATCCGGCCCCAACCGCAACCGCGGTATTCCTGGAACGCTCAACAAGCGAACTTGTTCCCAATTTACCACAGGCCCCTGACCTGGGCGGTGTGAAGTCGAACTCCTGCTCCCGTGGCGTATTTCATTTTCCATCCCGACCGGCTCTACTTTTACCTTTTCAGAGTTTGCGAGTCCACGAATTCGGCTATCTTCTATGCGTGCCAACGTTCCCTGCACAACCGGTAGACTTGCCCGCCCTTAACCAGGTTTTGGTGCCTGATCTTTGGCAACAACAGGCAGTCGCGGCTTTGCGCGAGGGCCAGGATGTAGTCGTTCAGGCGCCCACAGGAGCGGGAAAGACGCTGATCTTCGAACTCTGGTCCAACCAGGGCAAGAATCGCGGCCAGGCCATCTACACAGTGCCGACTCGTGCGCTGGCCAACGACAAACTGGCGGAATGGCGCGCGCGCGGTTGGAACGTCGGCATCGCCACGGGCGATCTGGCCGAGAACCTGGACGCGCCCGTCCTGGTCGCCACGCTGGAGACACAGAAGAACCGCCTGATCCACGGGGACGGCCCGGCCCTGCTGGTCGTGGATGAATACCAAATGCTCAGCGACCTGGATCGCGGACTCAACTACGAACTGGCTATTGCTCTGGCTCCACCACAAACACAATTGCTGCTCCTGAGCGGCAGCGTGGGCAATCCGCAGGAGGTGGCCAATTGGCTGCAACGGTTGGGCCGCAAAGCTGTATTGATCCGCCACGACGAGCGTCCTGTACCGCTCGACGAGATCCATGCCAACAGCCTGAGTTACCACGTGCCGAATGAGATCCGCGGCTACTGGCCGCGGCTGGTGGCCAAAGCACTGGCGGAGGACTTGGGCCCCATCCTGATCTTTACCCCTCGCCGTCAGGCCGCCGAAGCGATGGCCAATGAACTCGCCCGCCAATTGCCAACCCCCAATCCCCTCCAACTCAACGCCGAGCAAAGGCTCCTGGTCGGCGAGCACCTGGCCAAGCTGCTTAAGAGCCGGGTGACCTACCATCACAGCGGCTTGAGTTACGGTGCCCGCGCCGGCGTCATCGAGCCGTTGGCCAAGGCCGGCCAACTGCGCGTCGTCGTGGCCACGATGGGCCTGGCCGCCGGAATTAATTTCTCTCTGCGCAGTGTCGCACTGGCCGCCGAATCCTACCGACGGGACGAAGCCGAGCAGCTGCTGAAGCCCGATGAACTCCTGCAGATGTTCGGCCGCGCCGGCCGCCGTGGCCTGGATGAAGCCGGGTTCGTGCTGATTACGGCCAACGAGTTGCGCCTGCTTGACTCCCACCCCTGCCACCTGTCGCGCAGCAGCGCGGTAGATTGGTCGGCTTTGCTCGGTCTTATGGCAGTGGCCGCCGAACTCGGGCGCAATCCGTTCCGCGAGGCCGTTCGCACCCAAGAGCGGCTTTTCACCACCAAGCCCATCTTCCTTGGCGTCGAGGAATCGCTTCGCCATCCGGACGTCCCTTGTGGCCTTCGCACGGACGCGGAGCGCGCCCGGCATGTCCGCAAACGCCTCCGCGAGATTCTGAATAGCCGCGGGGAGTGGGAAAGCTACCCGGCGCCGATCCCGGTGCCGCTTAGAGACATTCGTGTGTTGCGTGCTACGAGTGGTGTGTCGGAGGCGGGAGGTGACACGCAATACGCACCACGCAATACGATCGAGCCTCCACCCCAGGTGCCCGTGCTCCTCGTGCCTGCCGCCCTGGAGAAAGTCGGCACAGGCAGCCTGTGTGTGGTTTCGGAGGACAAGGGAGGCAAGACCTATGGCCGCGCCCTCACCGTTGCCGACCGGCTGGGCCATGACCGCATACTCCTCGCCAAATGGGTTCGCCGCCTTACTAACTGGAACTCACGGCAAGTGCCGCTGGTGGTCTGGGAGGAGAAGGTAGTTCCCCTCATCATAGAAAGGCTTGCCCAACAAAAGACGCCCGTCGTCACCTTCCAAAACCAGTCCCAGCGCATTCTAGCCCTGGTCAGCATCGCTGATCTGCCCATGCGCGTCCCGGTGGACCGGTATGGTGTTGCCATCTGGAAGCCCGTTGAGCGGGAAGTCCTACCCGCGGATTGCGCCCAGTGCCCGCTGGTCGCCGTGTGCCGGCAACTACCGATTGGCACGGGAGTCGCGCTGCTTTGGCGACGGCTGGGACTAGTGGATGCCGCGGGGGTTCCGACACTTCGAGGCCGGGTAGTTAGCTTCTTCAGCCAGGGTGATGGGTTGGCCATTGCCGCAGCGCTGGAGGATGAGACCTACGCGCTCGACGAGTTGATCTACGACCTCGCGAACCTCGACGCCGGCTTCCGTTTTGCAGGTGAGGAGATCAACCGTTGGGGTGGCCGTCTGGGCATCGTGTGCCATGAGAAGTATGGCCTCCAATCAATCCCCGGCTACCTCGAAAACGGTGTTCCGCCCAAGTACGGCGCCGGGGCAGAGCAAATTGTTGCCTCTGTGCACAAAAACCCGCAAGACAAACAGATGTGGATCACAGACCTTCTCGGCCCGGGAGACATTGACCGCGTCATCATCGAATGGCGCAGTCTGTTGCGGCAGATTGCCCACGCGCCAGCCCTTGAATGGCCCCGCTGGCGCGCCTTGCAGGCGATGGCCAGAGGCGTCCTGAACGAAACTGAGTCACCCACGCTCACCGATCTGCCACCGCTGGAGTATCATCAGACCCGCCGCGTGGACCACCGGTTGGTGCTGCGGCGCCATTGAGAGCCTGAAACCCCACGCCTGAATCAAATCCGAACCACAGGCCAAAGCCGCAAAACCCGGCTCGGCCCAGTTCTCTTCTACTTCTCCGCCTCCTAGTCGTTCTTGGTCTGGCGTCGGACCATGTGTTGTCACGGAGTCAGCAGGTCTATTCGTTCTTAGGTTTCTTCAGGCCTTCAGCCAGGAATTGCGCGACGTCTTTGAACCGGGCGGCGTTCGCCGGGTTAAGGTCCATCAGCGTTCGATGGGCTTCGAGGCAGGTGCGGCTCAATTCAGCTTGAGTCGGATTACAAGTCACTGGCTCCACGGTCTGGGTCGGCGTCGGGGGCGACAAAGGCCCCTGGATGAGCCTGAAGAGGTGGAGCACCCCCAGGGTTTCGAGCAGTTCGATGATGCGCGCACTGGGATTGAACAGCTGAATTGCGCTCCGGTCCTCTGATCCATTGCCCCCGCTGAGCTTCAGGCCAAACCCGGCCAAGACCCCGAGGAAGGTGCTGTCCATCAAAACGCACTCAGAAAGGTCGAGCGCAAAGCAGCCACAACCCCTTTGGATGAGTTCATTGACCAAGGTCTTGAAGTCCACACTCGAAGTGAAGTTGGCCCGCCCAATGATCCGGATGCAGGCGAAACCCTCGCCGGTCATGACTTGCATCCTGGCTGATGGCGCGTTCATGCCAGATCAACTCGAAGAACTCATGGACGCGGCCAAGCGCGGCCTGCCCGATGGCGCGTTTGCGCGCGGCTTGGGGGTGCCGACAATCTGCACCAGAGCCTGCTGCAGAACCAGCGATTCCTCCAGGCTGCTGGACACCAGGCGATAGTTGCATTCGAAAAGGAGGTCCATGGCGCGGATGAGCTCTGCCTCGCTGTAGAGCTTCACCTGCGGGAGCGCCTTGAACAGCACGAAGGGATTGATGGCGAGTGGGTTAAAGCGCCGGTCTTCGGGAAACTGGTCTTTGGGCACTCGCTCAAGCTGCGCCTTAAACCGTTTGTAATCCATGTCCGGCTTCACCCAGCCTTCGCGGAGCATCTCCTTGAGCAGGAGCATCGCGCGCACCTTGGAAATCAGCCCGTAGAGCAATCCGATCTCCGACTTCTGCGGATCGAGCTTTACCTCCCACACCGCTTCGTCAAGCCGGGCCAGCAGGCGCGGCAGATCGCGGTCGCCGAGCGCGTCGCCGAGTGCGAACGCGCGCGCCATCTTGTTGCGCGTGCAGACTGTGGCCACATCCTCAAACTCGATTTTCTTCCGGTCGCCCACATAGAGGGCAACCTTTTCCACCTCGTTGTCGAGCTGGCGCGCATTGGGGCCGACGCGGCCGATGAGTTCGGCAAGCGCTTCGTCGGAAATCTCCTTCTGCCGGGAGCGAAGGGCTTCGCGGGCCCAGCTTTCCACCTGGCTGGCCCAATCGCGGTCATCCACGGACCAGCCGGCAAAGCTCTCGACTGAGCCAAGCTTGTCGAGGGCCTTGTAGAAAACCTTGCGCTTGTCTGCCTTTCCGGCGCTGATAAGCAAGCGCACGTTCTGCCACGAGAACTCTTTGAATTCATCGGCTAGCTCGGCGAGCGACGCGGTGACATCCTGCGTGGCGGCCCGCTCGTCGCTCAGGAAGTTGCAGTCCTTAAGCCAGATGACCTTGCCGGAGCCGAAGAAAGGCAGGGTCTGGAGGGCCTCCCGGAGCTTGGCGAGGGCCTTGAGAGCTTCCCCGCTGTTCGAGACAGAGGCATCAATAATCTCGTGGTCCATGCCGCCCAGTTCCTCCGTCCACTCGAGGTAGATTTGTTTGGCGCGCTGCTTGACGGCAAAATCATCTTCGCCGCAAACCAGCACCAGGGGAGCGGCACGCTTTGAGGCAGAGGGAGGCATTTCCCTATTCAGCCTCGTTCCCGGTTTCGTTGATGCGCTCCAACACCTCGCTCATGTCCTCGACTTGTTCGAAGAGCGAGTTGGTGACATAGATGGGGCGCTTCTGGGCGGTAGCCAAAGCCAGGCAATCGCTGGGGCGTGCGTCAATCTCGACAAGCTTGCGGCCCAGTTCGTTCTGCTGCTGGAGGATCAGGCGCGCGAAGTAGGTCGAGTTCTTCATCTCCGTGATGACGACGCGCTCGACGTTGATGCTGAAACCCTTGAAGATGCTTTGGATGAGGTCGTGGGTCAGCGGGCGCTCTTTGGGCGTCTGGCGGAGAAACATCCCGATCACGGCGCCCATGTTGGGCTCGACATTGATGACAAAAACCTTCTCGTCATTGCCGACGAATAGAGCGCACCCGCTGTTGGCGGGCAGGATGCCTCGAATCTGCACCGGAACCACGTCGTTCTTCATGTAGTTAGTCTAGAACGCAAATCCGAAAACACAAGTCCTCCGCAAATTGGTACTTTTACGGAGCAGCGGTCTGCCGCCAGTTCCCAATGGGGGGACCGAGGGGCGACCTCGCTTCCTCCGACCGCAACGCCGGCGGGGAAA
Organism: Candidatus Paceibacterota bacterium; assembly: GCA_035452965.1. NCBI lineage: Bacteria > Bacillati > Minisyncoccota > Minisyncoccota bacterium. Next base: position 81,132 of record DAOTCE010000014.1, read on the forward strand.
AGGGAGCGTTAACCCAGCCGCATCATTAGTCAGCGCTTCGTTACTTCCGCTTCTACTTCCAAGACCCCCGCTGAGACAGGCGGTCCGGGTTCGTAGCTCAGGTAGGGGCCTAGCCACCGTTCGACGGTGGGCAAATCCATCTGCTTTCTCTGCTGGTAGTCCAGGACCTGGTCGCGGCCGAGCTTGCCGATCCCGAAGTACTTTGACTCGGGGTGGGCGAAATAAAGCCCGCTGACGCTCGCGCCGGGCCACATGGCGCAGCTCTCGGTCAGCTTGATGCCGGTGTACCGCTCCACGTCGAGCAGCTTCCAGAGCGTCCACTTCTCAGTGTGGTCCGGGCAGGCGGGGTAGCCGGCGGCGGGTCGGATGCCACGATACTTCTCGCGAATGAGATCAGCGCAGGTCAGGTTCTCGTCCTGCCCGTAGCCCCATTCCTGGCGCACCCGCTGGTGCAGGCACTCCGCGAACGCCTCGGCCAGACGGTCGGCAAGCGCCTTGGTCATGATCGAGTTGTAGTCGTCCTGGTCGCGCTCGAACTTCGCGCATAGTTCTTCGGTGCCGAAGCCGGCTGACAGGGCAAAGGCGCCCAGGTAGTCGGGGAGTTGGGAGTCGAGTGCGTCCCCATGGGGTGACTTGGGCGCAATATAGTCGGCCAGGCAATGGTTGAACTGGTCCGTGGGTTTGTCCATTTGCTGCCGCAAGAAGTGAAACCTGGTAAGTACCTGGGTCCGCGAATCGTCGGTGTACAGCTCAATGTCATCACCGACCGCATTGGCCGGGAAGAAGCCATATACCCCACGCGCTGTCAGCCCGCGTCGGCGGACGATCTCACGCAACAACTCCTGCGCGTCGTCAAAGAGCTTTTTTGCCTCAGGATTCTGCAGGATGTCCGGGTATCGCCCGCGCAGCTCCCAGGTGTGGAAGAACGGCGACCAGTCAATGAACGGCACAAGGTCGGAAAGCGTGATCGGGGCGTGGCGGCTGGCACTTGGTGATTGGCCATCGGACGTGAGGACACGAAGGCCGGTAAAGGACGGCTTGGGGATGTCAGTCGCCTTCCAAACAATAGGCGTGCGGCGGCGGCGGGCTTCCTCGATGGTCAACAGCGGCTTCGTCTTCTGCTCGGCATGTTGCGCGCGGACCTTGTCGTATTCGGCTCGGATACCTTCGACGTAAGCAGGCTTGAGGCTGGCGTTGAGGAGACTGCCCACTACGCCCACCGCGCGCGAAGCGTCCAGCACGTGGATCACTGGTTGCGCATAAGCGGGGGAGATCTTAACGGCAGTGTGCGCCTTGCTTGTGGTGGCCCCGCCAATCAGCAGGGGTATGGTGAAGCCCTGGCGCCCCATTTCTTTCGCGACGTGCACCATCTCATCGAGCGAAGGCGTGATCAGCCCGCTCAGGCCGATCAAGTCGGCATTCCTCTCGCGGGCGGTCTGCAGGATCTTCTCCGCGGGCGCCATGACACCCAGGTCAACGACCTCGTAATTGTTGCAGCCGAGCACCACCCCGACGATGTTCTTGCCGATGTCATGGACATCGCCCTTGACCGTGGCCATAACGATGCGCCCCTGCGCCTGGCGGCTGCCGGAGGCGGCCTTCTCGGCCTCCATGTACGGGAGCAGATGCGCGACGGCTTTCTTCATCACCCGGGCGCTCTTGACGACTTGAGGCAAGAACATCCGGCCGGAGCCGAAAAGGTCGCCGACGATGTTCATGCCCTGCATGAGCGGGCCTTCGATCACCAGGAGCGGGCGGCCATATTTCTGCCGGGCTTCCTCGGTGTCCGCGTCAATGTAATCGGTGATGCCTTTGATCAGGGCGTGGCTGAGGCGTTCCTCGACGGAACCCTTGCGCCACTCCTCTTCGGCAACTTCCGTCTCGTCCTTCTGCTTAAGGGTCTCGGCGAACTTGACCAGCCGCTCGGTAGCGTCCGGCCGCCGGTTGAGCAACAAATCCTCCACCAGCTCCAGCAGCGGCTTGGGAATCTCCTCGTAAACCTCCAGCATGCCGGGATTCACGATGCCCATGTCCAGCCCCGCGCGAATGGCGTGGTAAAGGAAGGCCGAGTGAATGGCCTCGCGCACCACGTTGTTGCCCCGGAAAGAGAAGGAGACATTGCTGATGCCGCCGCTGACGCGGGCGAACGGGAGGTTCTCCTTGATCCATTTCGTCGCGCGGATGAAATCCGCGGCGTAGTTGTTGTGCTCCTCGATGCCGGTGCCGACCGTGAGGACGTTCGGGTCGAAGATGATGTCCTGCGGCGGGAAGCCGGCCTGCTGTGTGAGGATGCGATACGAGCGCTCGCAGACTTCCGTCTTGCGCTCGAACGTGTCCGCCTGGCCGCGCTCATCGAAGGCCATCACCACCACCGCCGCTCCGTAGCGCCGGATCAACTTCGCCTGGCGCACGAACTTCTCCTCTCCTTCCTTGAGGCTGATCGAGTTCACCACGCCTTTGCCCTGCAGGCACTTCAAGCCGGTCTCGATCACCGACCATTTCGAGCTGTCAATCATGACCGGCACGCGGGCAATGTCGGGTTCCGAAGCCACCAGGTTCAGGAAGGTGGTCATAGCCTTCTCCGAATCCAGCATGGCTTCGTCCATGTTGACATCAATCATCTGCGCGCCGTTCTCGACCTGCTGCTTGGCGATGGCCAGCGCGGCCTCGTAGTTGCCGGCAAGGATCAACTTGGCGAACTTGGGTGAGCCGGTGACATTGGTGCGCTCCCCAATGTTCACAAAGTTCGCCTCAGGCCGGATGGTCAGCGCTTCCAACCCGCTCAAGCGGGTGACCGGCGCGATCTTCGGCAGGGTGCGCGGTGCCACGCCGCGGACAGCTTCTGCCAGGGCACGGATGTGAGCAGGAGTGGTTCCGCAGCAGCCGCCGACAATATTGAGCCAGCCGTTCTCGGCCCAATCTTTAAGCTGTGGCGCAAGCGTCTCCGGCGTCTCGGGGAACCCGGTCGGCAACATGGGATTGGGCAGGCCCGCGTTCGGATAAGCGCTGACGCAGATGTCCGCGATTCCCGCCAGCTCCTCGATAAACGGCCGCATTTCCTTTGGCCCCAGCGCGCAGTTGATGCCGATGCTCAGCAGCTTGTGGTGGGAGATCGAATTCCAATACGCCTCCACGGTCTGGCCCGACAAGGTGCGCCCGCTAAGGTCGGTGATGGTGAAGGAAACCATCACGGGCACGCGGCGCTGGGTCTCTTCAAAGTGCTGCGCAATGGCAAAGAGCGCCGCCTTGGAGTTGAGCGAGTCAAAAACCGTTTCCAGCAGCAGAATATCCACGCCGCCATCCAGCAACCCGCGAGCCTGTTCGAGATAAGCTTCCACCAGTTGGTCGAACGTGATGGCGCGGAACGCCGGATTGTGCACATCCGGGGAGAGCGACGCGGTCTTGCTGGTTGGTCCGAGGGCCCCGGCGACGAAGCACACGCGGCCTGGTTGCGCGGCCATGACCGCGTCCGCAGCCGCGCGCGCGATGCGCGCACCTGCCACATTCAATTCGTAGGCCAGATTCTCCAACCGGTAATCCGCTAGCGACACAAAGGTGGAGTTGAATGTGTTCGCCTCGATGATGTCCGCCCCCGCCTCCAGGTAATGGCGGTGGATGGCCTGGATGATCTGCGGCTGCGTCAGGTTGAGCAGATCGTTATTCCCCTTCAAGTCCTGCGGCCAATCCTTGAACCGCTCCCCGCGAAAGGCGGCCTCGTCCAGCTGGTAAGTCTGGATCATGGTGCCCATCGCGCCGTCCAGAAGCACGACCCGCTCGCGCAGCAGCCGCTCCAACTCCTGCGATCGGTCTAATCTTAAATTCGCATCCGCCATCGTCTTATTCCACAATTCAATCGCCCCCTCAACAGGGCGACTGGAACCAACCTAACGACAAACCGGAACAGTTGCAAATTATAAATCAACATATCTTGATATATAGATATGAATTATCGGCCTAATGGGCCCTTTTGTTCAACAGCAGCCCTGGCCGGGCTAGCTAGTCCTGTCGGCGCGAACGTCAGTACGCTTGATATGGACCTGCAATCACCCAGCTTGCGCAGACTGACTTCGGCTTGCGGCTGGCTGGAGGGTGGCTCGCGGGTGCCGTGGTGCTACGGTGTGTATCCCATGGGGAGCGCTCCCCATGGGATACACACCGTAGCATCACCGTCCCGTCACCGTATCGCCAAGCAAGGCGTGCCGGTGCCAATGAGGACTCGAAGAGGCAGGCAGGCAGCACCACTGTCCAAAATATGGACAGTGCACGACTTGACACAGGGGGGTGCCCATCTGGTTCTGGTCGAGGAGCCAAGATGACCTTGTGTTCCAGGTGCATCGGCCACCCTGGCGATACGGGTCAAAACCACCTCTGTAGCTTCTCGGAAATCCGCGATGGACCCCTTTTCGCCGCTTCTGCCGTCAGTCAAACAGGCAGGGCACTGCAGCTTGTTCACAACTCGCCCGCCTCCTCGAAGGATGGGCGGCCTGCAGCCAGCGGGCCCTATCCGTCGAGCGAAGGGGTTCATACTGCTTCTATGGCGATACGAGGCGGTAGAACCGGTTCGGGAATATGGCAGCGTTAGGATCCTCAAACTCAAATGTGCCATTGCCTTTGTCCTCAGGCACGCCAAGCATCTGCCACTCCACAAAATTGGTGGAGGCTTCAAGGATGTAGACCGCTCCCGGCTGGCCGGAGAATTGGATGTGGACTTGACCGTTGGGCTGTCGGTGCACCGAGGTGACGTGGCAGTGCGGCCACCCACCTGGATGACCAGACTCGGGACGCAACGCGTTGATGACCTGCTGGGCGGCGTTGATCAGAGTGGCTGCCAGAACCGCATCGTGCGGCTGCACCCAGGCCCGCACTTGGTACTGGAATATCCACAGTTCGATGATGGCCAAGATCGGGCGGCCCCGCTCAATCGAGCCCAGCGCGGCCCGGAGCGTTGCCACAAGCAGATGGGGATGCGGCCAGGTGGACTTGACCAGGGCGATCAGCCGATCGAGGGCTTGGGTCGTGGTCAGAACTTCAACGGTGAAGGGCTGGGAGGCCATCAGCATCCCGTCATGGACCGCCAGCAGCAGCGCATTGGTGCCCACCGGCAAGACCACCGATGCCACGGGCCCCTGGGAGATCGGGTCAGGGTTCCCATCCTGATACCAGGTGTGCTGCAGCGGGTCACCATCCGGATCGGCGGAGCGTGTGCCGTTGAGCACTACCGCGGCGTTGGTGCCATTCGCGGAGACAACCACCGGCTGGGTGGCGCTGGCATCGGCGATCGGGGCCTGGTTGATCACCAGCATCGCCTCGGAACTGACCACAGAGCCAAAGGCGTTACTGACGACGACGGCATAGGCGCCCTGGTCGCTCTCCTGGATATTGGTCAGGGTCAGATCGGCGCTGGTGGCCCCGAGGAGGTTGGTTCCGTCCTTGCACCACTGGTAGCTCAGCGCGGAAGTGCCGGCCGCCACCACGCCAAAGGTGGCGTCGGTGCCGACGCTATTGGTCAGGCTGACGGGTTGGGCCACAATGGACGGCGCGCCGATGACCAGGTTGGTCTCGACGAACCAGTTTGAGGCGTCGAAACCTCCGCCGGTCACGAAGCCGCGCGCACGGAGGATGTTGCCCGCAGACACCGATAGATTGGTCCATTCCCAAGCTGCTGACGGCTCGGCTGGCGGCCCGGCGAGGCGCGTGCCGGCGGCGAGGCTGAGCCAGTCCGTGCCATTGGTGGAAACATCCAGAGTGGTCCGCCAGAACTCGGGGCAGGTGCCGCCGCACAGCCAGGTGAGGGTCGAGCCGGCAAGAGTCAAGCGCTGGGTGGCCGGCTCGGTCTGATTCAGCCGAGCCAGGCACTGGCGCGTCTGGCCGCCCAGCGTCGAGAACGAGCCGCCGGCCAGAATCCTGCCATCCGCCTGCACCGCCAGGGAAAGCACACCAGAGTTCGCTCCCGGATTGAAGGTAATGTCCGGCGTGCCGTTGCTGTTGAGCCTGCCCAGGTGGTTGCGCGCCTGCCCACCCAGGGTTGAGAACCAACCGCCCGCCAGGATCTTCCCGTCCGCCTGCAATGCCAGGGAAACCACCTCATTGTCCGCCTCCGGATTGAAGGTGGTGTCCAGAGTGCCGTTACGGTCAAGCCGGCCAATGCAGTAGCGCGGTTGGCCGCCCAGCAGCGAGAACCAGCCGCCAACAAGAATCCTCCCATCGGCCTGCACCGCCACGCAATTAACGCTACCGTCTGCTCCCGGATCGAAGGTGGTATCCAGAGCGCCATCCGGGTTGAGGCGGCCGAGGCAGTTGCGCGGTTGGCCGGCCAGCAGCGAGAACCAGCCGCCAACAAGGACGTTCCCATCGGCCTGCACGGCCAGGGAAATAACGACACCGTCTGCTCCGGGATTGAAGGTGGTGTCCAGGGAGCCATCGGCGTTGAGCCGGCCGAGGTAGTTGCGCGGCTGGCTGCCAAGCGTGTTGAACCAGCCCCCCACCAGGATCTTGCCGTCCGGCTGCACGGCCAGGGAGTACACCACATCGTTTGCTCCCGGACTGAAAGTTGTGTCCAGGGAACCATCCGGGTTGAGTCGGCCGAGGCAGCTGCGCGGTTGGCCGCCCAGTGTGTTGAACCAGCCCGCCACCAAAATCCTGCCATCCGGCTGCACGGCCAGGGACATCACTGTCTGGCTTGCTCCCGGATTGAAGGTTGTGTCCAGTGTGCCATCGCTGTTGAGCCGGCCAAGGTAGCCGCATGGTTGGCTACCCAGAGTCGTGAACTCGCCGCCCACCAGGATTTTGCCGTCGGCCTGGATGGCTGTGGCATACACCGGACCGTTCGCCCCCGCATCGAAGGCGTCTGCGCTCGCCAGGTTCACCGTCAACACCGCCACCTCGCTGGTCGTGCTCCCATGCGGGTTGCTGACAACAGCCCGGTAGGAGCCGGCATCGGCTCCTTGCAGGTTGGCCAGCGTTAGCGAGGAATCGGTGCCCTGGGGTATTGCCTGTCCGTCCTTCCACCACTGGTACTCCAGGGGCTCCGTCCCCGCCGCGCTCACACTCAGCGTCGCACTTTCACCGAGATGCCGTTGCTGGCTCAGCGGCTGGCTCAGGATCGTCGGGTCAATCACCGTGAGCGTCGCCACCAGGCTGGCGACTGCGCCAAAGCTGTTGCTGATGACTACCGAGTAACCGCCGGCATCGGCGCCCAGCACGTTGCTCAAGGTCAGCGTCGAGGCGTGAGCCCCGGAAAGGGTCCCCCCGTCGCTCAGGATCTCTCCGCCTTTCAGCCATTGGTAGCTCACGGGCGGCGAACCCGCGACCTCGACGCTGAAGGTGGCGGTTGTGCTTGCGTGGTTGGTCCGGTTGGCAGGCTGGCTTGCCAGCAGCAGCGGACCAATGATGCTCTCCACAAACCAACCGGAGCCGTTGAAGAAGCCACCGGCCGCGAAACCCCGGGCGCGGATGTTCGCGTCCGGCGCTGCCGAAATCCCGGTCAACTCCCAGCCCCCGCTGACCCGGCTGCCAGCGCCTAACGCCAGCCAATTCGTTCCATGGTCGGTGGAGCTCTCGAAGCTAGTCCGCCAGACCTCGGGACTGCTGCCGCCGCGCAGCCAGGTGACGGTCGAGCCGGCCAGGGTCAGGTCCTGAGTGGCCGGCGCGGTGGCATTCAACCGCCCGAGGCAGTAACGCGGCTGACCGGCCAGCGTCGAGAACGCACCACCCACTAGCGTCTTGCCATCCGCCTGCACCGCCAGGGAATACACCGCATAACCGGCTCCCGGGTTGAAGGTGGTGTCTGCTGTGCCATCGTCATTGAGACGGCCAAGGTAGTAGCGCGGCTCCCCGGCCAGGATAGAAAAATGGCCGCCCACCAGAATGCTGCCGTCCGCCTGCACTGCCAGGCAGTTGACCCCTCCGTCCGGTCCCGGGTTGAAGGTGGTGTCTGCCGTGCCATCGCTGTTGAGCCGGGCAAGGTAGTAGCGCGTTTGCCCGCCCAGCGTTGAGAACCAGCCGCCCGCCAGGATCCGGCCGTCTGCCTGCACCGCCAGGGCATTGACAACGTAGTCCGCCCCCGGGTTGAAAGTGGTATCCAGTGTGCCGTTGCTGTGGAGCCGGCCAAGGAAGTGGCGCGGCTGCCCGCCCAACGTCGAGAACCAACCACTCGCCAGGACCTTTCCGTCTGCCTGCACTGCCAGGGAATACACCGCACTGTTCGCGTTCGGATCGAAGGTGGTGTCCAGTGCGCCATCGCTGTTGAGCCGGCCAAGGTAGTTGCGAGTCTGCCCGCCCAGCGCCGTGAAATCGCCGCCAACCAGGATTCTGCCGTCCGCCTGGAGGGCGATACAATACACCCCAGAACTTGGTCCCGGATTAAAGGTGGCGTCCAGCGTCCCATCGCTGTTGAGCCGGCCGAGGTAATTGCGCGTTTGCCCTGCCAGCGTCGCGAAATACCCGCCCACCAGGATCTTGCCGTCCGGCTGCAGTGTCAGGGAATACACCAGGTAGTCCGCTCCCGGATTGAAGGTGGTGTCCAGAGTCCCATCGCTGTTGAGCCGGCCGAGGTAGTGGCGCGGTTGGCCACCCAAGGTCGTGAACTCGCCGCCCACCAGGATCTTCCCGTCGGCCTGGACGGCCGTGGCATACACAGCGCCGTTTGCCGCCGAGTCAAACGCGTCCGCAGCGGCCAGGTTCACCATCAACACCGCCACCTCGCTGGTCACGCTTCCGGACAGGTTGCTCACCACCACCTGGTAGTCGCCGGCGTCGGCCCCCTGCAGGCTGTTGAGCGTGAGCGAAGCCCCGGTGCCCTGAGCCAGCTCCGTCCCATCCCGTAACCACTGGTAGCTCAGGGGATCGGTGCCACCAGCGACGACACTCAGCGTCACCGTCTCGCCGGCGTGCGCGTGCTGCCCCACCGGCTGGCTCGTAATGAACGGGTCCAGGACCGTCAAGGTAGCCACCGCGCTCGTGACACTGCCATCCTGGTTGGTGACCAGCACGCTGTAGCTGCCTTCGTCACTCTTGACCACGTTGGTCAGGACCAGCGTTGACGTCATGGTTCCGTAGATGCTCGCGTCGTCGGCGAGAGGAGCGTCGTTCTTGAGCCATTGGTAACTGAGAGGCGCGGTCCCCCCGGCCGCCTCCACGGCGAACGTGACCGCCGCGCCCAGGTTGGTCGTGACACTCTCGGGTTGGGCCACGATCGAGGGCGGCACGTTGGTGGCAAAGGCCGCGATCACGTCCGCCTGGTTCGTGCCGAATACCATGTACCAAACCACGCTCCTGCTGTGCCCCGGGGGGAGGGTACCGTAGTTCTGGGCTAGGTTAATCGCGATGTCGTTGGATTCCCCTTCGGGATCTACCACCGACAGGCAAGCATAAGGGTCTGTGTTTTCAAAACCGGTTGCGCTCGGGATTTGTAAGCCCGAATCGGAACAGAAACCCAAGCTGAGACCCGATGCCGGACCGGTGGCCACCACCATGTCGTAGGCGCGATTGACTGAAACCACATCGTTCAGGGTGGAAAAACTGGAATTGGTGACCGCGAGGGCATCCTGGTCGGGGTCAGTGCTGTCCAGGGTGACCACATTGCTCAGGGAGGTTGCACCGATGTTCTGGAGTGTGTCCACAACGCGAATGACTTTGCTGTCCGTCGCAAAGGAAATGTCCCGCGAGAAGCTCAGGCCGGGGGTCACCAGCCCTTCCAGCAGTGCCTGATGCAAGGCGCCGCTGCTCAAGTTGCTGAGCGTCAGACTGGTGAATGATCCACTTGGGTGGATGGCGCCGTCGACGCCGATAGCATAGTTATAGACCGGAGTGCCGGGCCACCAGAAGTCGCTGCCGGCAACGCCGCCCGTGCCGTCGGGATTGAACCGGCCGCCGGTGGACTCGGCGATGAAGACCCCGTTGGTGTTGATCGGCAAGTAAAGGTAGTTTCCGCCCAGGAACACCGGGGTGGGAATCACCCTAACGGTGAGCACGGCGCCGGAACTGAGGATCGTGCCGAACTCGTTGCTGACCAGACAACTGAAGACGCTGCCCGAATCGGAGAGTTGGACGTTGTTAGTGGTGTAGCTCGAGTCGGTAGCCCCGGCGATGAATTCGCCGTTCCGCTGCCAGAAATAGCTCAGCGGCGCGGCGCCTGTGGCCGTCACGCTGAAGCTGGCCATTCCGCCCGGGCCCACGACCTGGCTTTGCGGCTGGGAGAGAACCAACGGCTCCAGCACGTCCGCTTCGTACAGCTGAAATCGCACCGCGTCGGCAATGACCACGTATCCGGAGTAGCCTGTCAGGTTCGAGATCTCCACATAGACGTCGTTGCCAGGACTCAAGTGCGCCACCTGCAGCACCAGCGGGAACCAGGTTCCGCCATTCACTTGCTGGTTGACCGGCACCTCGATAGAGGCGCCGTCGGTCTGAATCTTGAACGGGGTACTGAAGGCGCGGTTGCCCCCCTGTGGGTACATCACGTAGATGCTGTAATACCCGGGCACGGTAATCGTCGGCCGATATGTCGCTGTTGAGGCCGACCCTGAAGCAATCGTGCTCGAAAAACCATAATCCGGTCCATACCGGCCTGCGGCGGTGGTGCCTATCGCCCAGGAACCACTGAACGTCACTGCGGCGTTGGTGTTGTCCAGAACAATGTCCGTTGGGGAAGGCACGAAGTTGGCGGCAACGGCGAGATTGCTGAGAACCGTCACGAACAACGGGTTATCGGCGCTCGTGATATCGCCGCTCCACCCGCCGAAGTCGTGTCCCACGCCAGGCGTAGCCGTTACTGTCACCACCGTCCCCGCCACGTAGCTCGCCTGGTTGGGGCTTTTCGACACCGACCCGCCCGCGTCGGCGTTGACCGTCAGCGTGAACATGCCTTCCACCACCGTCAGCGTCGCGTCGCCACTGGTCGCGCTGCCGACATCATTTGTTACCACAACCGAGTAGGCTCCTGCGTCACTCACCTGCGCGGATGTCAGCGTATAGGAACTCTGCGTCGCGCCCCCGATGATCGAACCGTCATGCCGCCACTGGTAACTCAGCGGCGCGGCTCCGCTGGCGGCCACGGTGAACGTCACGGTTGAGCCGACTACCACAGTCCGGCTTTGCGGATGCACCACGATCTGCGGCGGCGCCGGAAGGGTGGTTGCGCTCGCTTCGCCGCTGTTCCCGGAGGCGCCGGCTGCGTTCACGGACCGCACCACGTAGTAGTAGGTCGTGTCCCCCGCCAACCCCGCGTCGCTCCAGCCTGAGCTGCTCCACGGCACTACCGCCACGTCCACATACGGTCCTCCAGCCACCGATGCCCGCGCCACCACGTTATGGACTGCATTGGTCGCGTGGTTATTCCATGTCAGATCAATCCGCGAACTGCTTGCCGCGCTGGCCGTCAGCCCGCTTGGAGGCGCAGACGCTACTGTCGCAGGACTTGCGAACACCAATTTGATCCCGTCCGCCAGCGCCACCCCTCCAGGCTCCGCGATCGCATCAGTCACCCGGATTCTGCCCGAGCTGCCCGCTGCGAAGTTGAATGTGCCGAGCAGGCTCCAGTTGCCGGCATTGGTTTGCTGGTTGGCATATACCGTCGTCGAACCCCCGTTATAGACGATTTCAAACGGCACCCCCGCCGACGCGTCAGCCCGATAAGGGTGCCATTGATAAACCGTATAATCCCCGGGCACAAGGACGTTGGGTGTGAATTCCACATAGTTCGCCCCGCTTCCCTGCGCCAGCGCGACGTAGTTCGTCCCGAACGAATTAGTGTCCGTCCCGGTCCCGGCTCCTTCGAAGCGGGGCGTGGTGTTGTTGGTCAGGTAGAAGGTGCGCACTGACGTTGCCGCCCCCACCACGCTCGCGTCCGCTTCATCCAGCACGAGGTTATTCACCACGCCCGGGGTTGCGCCCAGCGTCCCGGCGCTGATGTAGGTCCACTGTTGCGCGTCGTGCAGGTCCGCGCGAAAGAAGTTCGCGCCGGCATAGCCCCCGACTGCCGGTGTGTTTGGATCCGCCGCGAGGTAGTCAATGAACTCCTGCACATCCTTGTCCGGGGTCGGCGCCGAATACGGCGGCCCATACACATCTTGTATCGGCACCAGCACCTTGATTGCGTTAGTCCAATACACCGTCACTCCGTTGATGGTTTCCGGGGGCAGGTTGCTCCAGAGGTTCTGGTAATAGGTCCAGTTCACATCCGCCCAATTGATCGCCGCGCTCGGCGCCCTGGTAGCCGAAAAGTGATAAATCTGCGGCATCACCGCGTCGCTCCAATAGCCGAATTCCTTGTACGGAAACGAGGAGTGCAGCCCCACAATTGCAAACGGCGAATGGGCCAGAAACTTGTTCGGCCAATTCGACCTCACCGCCGAGCAGAGCTGCCAGGCCAGCGCCGGCCCGTTGGTTCCGATCCAGGTCTGGTGGCTCTCCCACTCCGCCTCCGCATCCCACACGAAGCCATCGGCGCCCTGGGAAAATACATAATCCGCAATCGCGATCTCTCCAGGAATGTTCTGCCCGTAAGAACGATTGTAACCGAAAATCCACAGCCCGTTGGCATGGGCGCTTTCGACCAGGTTGCTTGTAAACTGCGGGCCGGCGTAGTCCCCATTGAACAACTGGTCGCTGGTGGCCGCCTTCACAATCACATACCGCGTCCCCTGGCTCTTTAAGTACAGCATCAGGCTGTTCTCATTGGTCACACTCGGCACATACCCCCCAAGCTGGTTCGTGGCGCTGCTCATGTGAAACAGCCATTCGCCCTTGCCAAGATTGGCCGGGTCAATGCCGCCGTCGCGGATGGCACCCACAGCCGGGCTGCCGCTCACCGCCAGAAGTAGCGGCAGGAGGAGGGGGAGTAATCGGATGATGCACGGCCTGCGCGGAGGACTCCGAAAAGCCGAGTTCCCGAAAGTGCGGTTCATAGCAAAGAATGTCTTCATAATCAGGGGTTGATGGTGTGTTGACTCCATTTGTGTGGTCTAACTGCGCCAGAGCGGTTGCGTCGCCGTGTGCGCCAAATAGCGGATGATCCCGACAGCCGTCCGCAATCGTTCAAACGGAGTAATGCCCCAAGGCTGTCGAACCAGGCTCCAATGAGACAGGGAGATGCAGGTCGCGGCTGAATGCACCCCTGCCGCGGGTGCGACCTCAACTTCGGTTTTCATAACCTTGTGCGTAATTGCGCCAATTCGCCTCCTCCTGCCTGGAGTGGATGGATAACACTTATACTGCGAATTCAGGTTTCTGCTATGGGGTGTTTACCCCACAACTGCCCGCATTCCAGCCGGAGCGGCGTTTGGCGTGTTACTGCCGGGGAAGCCGCAGCAACGGATAGGAAGTGTTAGATCACCGAAATCTGGATGCCCGGCAGGACGAGGCCGTTAAGTGACGCGCGCTTGACAGCCTGGCTGGCTTTGCTAATTTCCGCGCACTGTTTCGGAGGAATCCTTCCGGCGAAACCTGATGAACTGAACGTTGTTACTGATTAGAACCGACACTTTATGGCAAAAACTGCAAAATACGTATATCTGTTTGGAAACAAGAAGGCTGACGGCAATGGCGGCATGAAACCGCTGCTGGGCGGCAAAGGCGCGAACCTGGCGGAGATGAGCCGCATTGGCTTGCCTGTGCCCCCGGGCTTCACGATTACCACCGAAGTCTGCACTTACTACTACCAGAACAAGAAGACCTACCCCAAGACTCTTGAGCCGGCAGTGAAGGCGGGCGTCGCCTTCATCGAGAAGATCATGGGCACGAAGTTCGGCGACAAGTCCGCCATGCCCTTGCTGGTCTCTGTCCGTTCCGGCGCCCGGGACTCCATGCCGGGCATGATGGATACCATTCTTAACCTGGGGTTGAACGACGAGACTGTGCTGGCCCTGGTTAATGCCACCAAGAACGAGCGCTTCGCCTGGGATTGCTATCGTCGCTTCGTCCAGATGTACGGCGACGTCGTGATGGGTGTGCAGAAGCGCGCCGGTGAGGATCACGAGCCCTTTGAGGTCGTCATCCACAGCTACAAGCATGAGAAATATCATTCTGACATCGAAGACTCCAAGCTTACCGCCGCCGACCAGCAGGAACTGGTAAAGCGGTTTAAGGCGCTGATCAAAGAGCGCACGGGCAAGGAGTTTCCGCAAGATCCGTGGAAGCAGCTCTGGGGTGCCGCGGGGGCCGTGTTCGGCTCCTGGATGAATGACCGCGCCATCGTGTATCGCCGCAAGTACGGCATCCCCTCCGAATGGGGAACGGCCGTCAACGTGCAGGCGATGGTCTATGGCAATACTGGCGATAACTCCGGATCCGGCGTGGCGTTCACTCGCAATCCGGCCAACGGCGTGAAAGAGTTCTACGGCGAATTCCTCATCAACGCGCAGGGCGAAGACGTGGTCGCCGGCGTGCGCACGCCGGAACCGGTCTCGCAGCTTATCAACCACATGCCCGATGCGTTCCGGGAGTTGAACGGCATCCGCGCCACCCTGGAGAAGCACTTCAAGGACGTGCAGGATTTCGAGTTCACGATCCAGGATGGCAAGGTGTTCATGCTCCAGACCCGCAACGGCAAGCGCACCGCGTTTGCCGCGCTGAAGTTCTCCATTGATATGGTGAACGAGAAGCTCATTGACTGGCAGACCGCCATCAAGCGCAATCCGGCTGACCAACTCGACCAACTCCTGGCGCCGATCTTTGATGCGAAGGCAGAGAAGGCCGCCAAGATCATCGCCAAAGGCCTGCCGGCGGGTCCGGGCGCCGGTTCGGGCAAGCTCTATCTCAATGCCGACCGCGCCGCCGCTGCCGCCGCAAAGGGTGAAAAGGTGCTGCTGGTCCGCAATGAAACCTCGCCGGAGGATCTGCGCGGCATGATCGCCGCCGAAGGCATCCTCACGGCCAAAGGTGGCGTCAGCTCGCATGCGGCACTGGTTGCCCGGCAGATGGGCAAGGTCTGCGTGTGCGGCGCCGGCGCCCTGCAAATAGACTACGACGCCAAGACCGTAACCGCCGCCGGCACCACCTTCAAAGAAGGCGACTACCTGTCTATCAACGGCACGCTCGGCAATGTCTATGCCGGCCAGCTTCCGACCGCACCTTCCGAGATCGTCCAGGTCCTGGTCCAGAAGACCCTCGACGGCTCGAAGAGTGAGACCTACCAGATGTTCAAGAAGCTCATGGATTGGTGC
This sequence comes from Candidatus Paceibacterota bacterium, assembly GCA_035452965.1. Taxonomy (NCBI): domain Bacteria; kingdom Bacillati; phylum Minisyncoccota; species Minisyncoccota bacterium. Next base: position 96,293 of record DAOTCE010000014.1, read on the forward strand.
TCGAAGGTGACCAAGCTGCAGGTTCGCACCAATGCCGACGCGCCGGATCAGACTGCGAACGCGATCGCGTTTGGCGCCACTGGCATCGGGCTGACCCGCACCGAGCACATGTTCTTCGAAGGCAACCGCATTGATGCCATGCGCGAGATGATCCTCGCGGACAATGTGGCAGATCGCAAGAAAGCGCTGGCGAAGCTCCTGCCCTACCAGAAGGGCGACTTCGTGGGCATCTTCAAGGCCCTCAAGGGATTCCCGGCAACCATTCGTTTCCTGGATCCGCCGCTCCACGAGTTCCTCCCGCACGAGGAAGCGGCGCAGCAGGACCTTGCCGCCAAGATGAACCTGCCGGTTGAGAAGATCGAGCAACGCGTGAAAGAACTCCATGAGTTCAACCCCATGCTCGGTTTCCGCGGCTGCCGCCTCGGCGTCGTCTATCCGGAAATCTCCGAAATGCAGGCTCGCGCCATCTTTGAAGCCGCCGCCGAAGTGCAAAAGGCCGGCATCAAGGTGAAGCCCGAGGTCATGATCCCGCTGGTCGGGTTCAAGAAGGAACTCGACCTCCAGGTCGAGGTTGTCCACCGCGTGGCCAAAGAAGTGATGGCTGAGCAGAAGGTGAAGCTCGATTACATGGTCGGCACCATGATCGAAATCCCCCGCGGCGCGCTGACGGCGGACGAAATCGCCGAAACCGCCCAGTTCTTCAGCTTCGGCACCAACGACCTGACGCAGACCTGCCTGGGCATGAGCCGCGATGATTCCGGCTCCTTTATCCCGGCATATCAGGAGAACGAAATCGTCAAGACCAACCCGTTCGCCTCGGTTGACCAGACCGGCGTGGGCGAGCTGATGAAAATCGCGGTGAAGAAGGGGCAGGCGACGCGTCCTGGCATCAAGCTGGGCATTTGCGGTGAGCACGGCGGCGACCCGGCCAGCGTGAAGTTCTGTCATCGGATCGGCCTCACCTACGTGAGCTGCTCGCCCTTCCGCGTGCCCGTGGCGCGCCTGGCCGCGGCGCAGGCTGCCCTCGAGGATGCGACGCAAAAGAAAGGCAAAGGCGCCAGGAAGTCGGCCAAAAAGTAGGGCTAACGTCAGAGCCGTCGAGCTGACGGCTTGAATTCAAGGCCGTTCTGTGAAAGCAGAGCGGCCTTTTCTCTTACCAGGCCGTTTCACCCGTACTTTGTTTGGATCAACGTCCTCGGCGTCGGCAGCTCGGTCAACCGGAGCACTCGCCTGGGAAGAAAGGCTGATGACAATTCGCATACCATGATTGCCATCCGATGCGAATGGAGGCTGGCGGAGCAAGGGTGAACGTGGCAAGCTGGGCGCAGCACAATTTACCGTATGAAGATCGCTATCGGTTCAGATCACGCCGGGTTCCAATACAAGGGCAAGATCCGGGAGTTCCTTGAAAAGTCGGGCCACGGCGTTACGGATTTCGGCACGCATTCCGAGGAGGCGACCGACTATCCTCTGTTCATCCGGCCTGTGGCGGAGGCAGTGGCGCGAGGGGACTTCGACCGCGGCATTGTCCTGGGCGGATCGGGCAATGGCGAAGCAATCGTAGCCAATCGCGTCAAAGGCATCCGGTGTTCGCTGTGCTGGAACGTGGAGTCCGCGCGACTGGGCCGCCAGCATAACAACGCCAATGTTCTCTCGCTCGGCCAGCGGATGATGACCCTGGAAACCGCGCTCCAGATTGTCCAAACCTGGTTGGAAACGGCCTTCGAGGGTGGCCGGCATCTGCGGCGCATCGAGCTGATTGACGCCCCGACGCAACCGGCGCTCAGTTCCCCACCCGGCGCCTAAAGGTGCTTGGCCAGCTCGGCCTGGCTGGCGGCCAGGACGTCCTTGTGCAGCGAGTTGCCGTGGGCGTCAATGGTCACTACCGCGGGAAAGCTGACGACCTGGAACTCCCAGATGGCTTCGGGCGCGCCAAACTGCTCCATGAAATAAACGTTTGGCACGCGCTCGATGCATTCGGCGAGCACTTGGGCCGCGCCGCCCACCGCGTGCAAATAGACGCACCCGTGTTCCTTGCAGGCCGCGACGGTCTTTTCCCCCATCCCGCCCTTGCCGATCACCCCGCGCAAACCGAAGTCGCGGATAATCTGCCACTGGTAAGGCTCTTCGCGAATGGACGTGGTGGGGCCAGCAGCGACGCACTTCCAGTTGCCCTGCTCGTCCTTGATGATAACGGGGCCGCAATGGTAGAGGACGCCGCCCTGGAAACTGACGCCTGCGGGGAGCTGGCCGCCCTCGTGCAGGTACTTGTGGACCGCGTCACGGCCGGTAAAGAGCGTGCCGGTGATGAGGACTTCCTCGCCGACCTTGAGTGAGCGGACGGCAGATTCGGAGATGGGAGTGGTGAGGGTGGTCATAAGGTCAGGGCCGAATTGAACCAACTTTTGGCGTCGGGTTTCAGCCAGTAGATCAGCAGGGGCACGGCAGCCGGGAGGATGCAGCAACTGGTCATCCCGATGCAGATGAGCACTAGGCTGTATACCCAGACCCAGGGTCTGCGCGGCAGCACAAAAGGCAGGGCGAACACGACGGCGAACACCAACCCAACGGCCAACAGGACGCCCGCCTGAATTTTGAGGACGAAGGCATCCTCCCGGCTGGATCGGGTTCCCGCGAAGAAGATCAAAGGCGCGGCGAGCACACAGAGCGCATAGACACCGGTCATGCATCCGCTGTAAATGCGGAACCAGAACACGACCTTCGGCGGCACGGGATGAATTGCCTGGGAGCCGGGAGTCAGGGATTCCATAGTTTAATAGAGCCAGTTGGTGATATTGCCGCCAGCATCAAGAGCCACACCCTGCCGGCGGTAGGCCCAGCACATGTAGCTGATGCTGACAAAGTAGGAGGCGGGCAGGCGGTTCAGCACGCCGATCTTGGCGCCCAGCAAGGTGGTCTTGCCGCCGAAGCCCATGGGCCCGATTCCGAGTTGGTTGGCGGTGTCAACGATGTCGCGCTCAAGCCTGCCAAGGTCGGGGTTGGGGTTGGTGTCGTCGAGTTTGCGGAGGAACTGCTGCTTGGAGAACTCGTAGCCGGTGGCGCGGTCGCCGCCGATGCAGACGCCGAGGATGCCTGGCCCGCAGCCTTTGCCCTGGGCCTGCAAGACCGCATCGAGGATCGCCTTGCGGCAGCCGTCGAGGTCGCGGTTGGCCTTGAGCTTCTCGTTGGGCAGAGAGTATTGGGCGCCGACGTTTTCGCAGCCACCGCCTTTGAGGATAAGTCGGACGCGGACCTCGGGAGCAGCCTGTTGGTGAAAGTGGATGGTCGGCGAGCCAGGCCCGACGTTGGTGCCGTCATTCTTGCCGGTGACGGAGTCCACGGAGTTCTGGCGGAGGAAGCCCTTTCTGGTGGCGAGCTTGACGGCTTCGCGGGCGGCCCGCTCGAATGCGCCCTGGTCGAAGCCCAGCGGGCAATCCACGTAAAAGATGATGCTGCCGGTATCCTGGCAGATGGGCTGGGACTTGTTCCTGGCGAGAGCGATATTCTGCTCGATGATGCGCATGGCGCTCGCCGCGATGGTGCCCTGCTGCTCGCGTTCCAACGACGCGACGATAGCCCTGTGGACGTCGTCGGGGATTTCGGCCGAGGTGCGGCGGATGAGTTCCAGCAGCGAATCTTGCAGCACATTCATCGTACGCAGGCTAAGCGCGTGCTGAAGGCAAGTCAAACGTCAGGGATTCGAGACTTCCCCCGCATTTCAGCCGAATGACGTTCTGTGTTCCAAATAGCCAGGGAAAAACGGGGATAAGTTCTGATCTGTGGCGCAGCGACTTGTAACGGAATCTGGTTCCGGTGGCGTCTCCAATGGCGCTTTCAACGCAAGTGCCAATATTACAGTTGGTTACGCCAAAAACAGCCACAGGTGTCAAGGCTGTATCCAGCTTGTGGATACGGTGTGGATAGGGGGAGCATACAGTGTGGTCCGCTTGTGCGCCTGCGCCTGCGCCGCGTATTGCCAGGTTAAATGACTGGCTGTCGGCGAGCTACTTGAGCTTCTTGAGCAAGACTTTGGAGTTGCGGCCGCTCTGGTCGTATTTGTCACGGCGTGAGGGGGGGAGGTCGTCGGGGCTGCCCTCAGCGAAGCCGCCCTTGGATTGGAACCAGGTGAAGGCCTGGGTGGAGAGGGCGATTAGCTCCCGGAGGCCCAGCTCGCGGGCTTTATTTTCCACGTATTGGACCAGCTTGCGGCCAATGCCCTGGTTTTCGTGCGCGGGGCTGACGTAGAGGCAGGCCAGTTCGCCCTTGCCGAGGTCCGGCCAGGTGTGAAGGGAAACGCAGGCCACCGGGTTTTTGTCTATCTCGAAAATGTAGTAGTCACCGAGGTGCTTTTCGATGGACGAACGGGTGCGCTTGACCAGTTCCTCGGATTCAACCGAGCGGCGGGTCAGGTTGAGGATGCTGCGGATGTCCTTCTTGAGGGCACGGCGGATCTGTTGAAATTCATTGCCATAGACGAGGGTGCCGACGCCTTCGTTGGTGAAGACTTCGGCCAGCAACCCCTCCTCGACCGTGCCGTTGATGACGTGGACGCGGGGCACGCCGGCTTTGCAGGCGGCGGCCGCGTGGATGGCCTTCGAAAGCATATCCGGGCGGATGTCCGGTTTCTGGAGCGCGAGCACAGATTCCAGATCCGAGAGGGGCATCTGGCGGATGATGTGGTCGCCGACCTTGATGCCATCGTATGGGGTAATGAACATCAGCTTGGTAGCGCTGAGCGCCTCGGCAACGGCCAGGGCGACGCCGTCGGAGTTGACACGGTAGGTCTTGCCTTCGCCGTCAAAGCCCAGGGGAGGCAGAATAGGGATGATGCCGTGCTCGAGGAGTTGCTGGAGCATCTCGACGTCCACGCGCTCGACTTTGCCGGTAAAGAGGTGATCCACGCCGTGGAGGATGCCGACCGGGTGCGCGATGATGGCATTAGTGGAGGCGGCGCGGAGGTCTATCGCGGAGAGACCCTCCAGAATCTCGTGGGTGAGGCGGTTGGCGGCGGTCAGGGCGAGCTTGAGCGTAGCGTCGTCGGTGACGCCGGTCCCGTCGAGGTTGGAGGGAGTCTGGCGTCTCTCTTGAGCCAACGCGTTAATCTGAGCGGAGGCTCCATGGACGAGGGCGATGCGGATGCTCAGGGAGCGCAGCACGGCGATGTCCACCAGGATGTTGGCGAAGTTCTCGTCGGTGACGATCGCGCCATCCACGTTGATAATGAACGTCTTCTCGCGGAATTGCGGGATGTACTGGAGTATGCCCCGGAGGTCAGTCAGTTTCACGTTAGATTAGACGCGGGATTATACGGCGGCGGCGGCGGGCTTGGCGAGAGTGGATTTGAGCGCCTCCAGGCAGCGCTTGTTCTCTTTAGGCGTGCCGATAGAGATGCGAATCCATTCGGGGAGCGCGTAGCCGCCCATAGGGCGGACGATGACGCCCAGCTTCTGCAGTTCGTTGAACACGCGCTGGCCGTCGCCGACCCGGACCAGAATAAAGTTGGCTGCGGATGGGACGAATTCCAGGCCCAGCTTGCGGAAGGAACGCGCATAGAACTTGAGGCCGCGGGAATTCAGCCGCCGGGTCTTTTCGGCGTGGGCAGTGTCATCAAGGGCAGCCAGCGCGCCGGCTTGCGCGATCACATTGATGTTGAAGGGCTGGCGAATCTTCTCCAGATCGGCGATCAGGTCTGGGTGGCCTACGCCGTAACCGAGGCGCAGGCCGGCCAGGCCGTGGATCTTGGAGAAGGTGCGCATGAGCAGCAGATTGGGCCGGCGGCCGGCGCGGATCTCAGGCACGAGGTCGAAGGACTGGTCCAGGAACTCGATATAGGCCTCATCCATGGCCAGCACTACGTTTTCCGGGACAGCGGCGACGAACCGCGCAAGGTCTTCCGGGCGAACGCAGGTGCCGGTGGGATTATTCGGGTTGGCCACAAAAACAACCCGCGTATTTGGCGTGATTGCGGCCAGCATGGCATCAAGATCGTGGCCGTAATTCTTCGCCGGCACGATGACCAGTTTGCCGCCGAACAGGGCCGTGACGATGGGATAGACAGCGAAGCAATACTGCGAAACGACCACTTCGGCGCCGGGGGCGATGAGAGCGTGGCCAACGAATTCAAGGACTTCATTGGAACCGTTGCCGAGGATTAAGTGAGCAGGCGTCACGCCCAGTTTGGCGGCGAGTTTCTCTTTGAGATAGTAGGCGTTGCCGTCCGGGTAGAGGTTTGCCTGAACGAGTGCCTTGCGCATGGCAGCCAGGGCACGACGCGAGGGGCCGAGCGGGTTCTCGTTGGAGGCGAGCTTGATGATGTCGTCGGCGGACAGGTCGAGTTCGCGGGCGACTTCCTCGATCGGCCGGCCGGGTTGATAAACGGGTATCGCTTGGAGATTCAGATTAGTCGAGTAAGGGAGGGGCATGAGAGGAATCAGTGTTAAGCGGTTGCTTCCTGGATGGCGCCGACTCAATCTCCCGGCAAGCTTTCGCCGGCACCGGGGTAAAGCTTCTGGTAGTCAACCGACTGCACGCCGACGATGGCGGCCACGCCGAGGATGTCGTGAGCATTGGAGCCGCGGGAGACATCGGCGGCGGGGCGGTCCAGTCCGAGCAGGATGTGGCCGTAGCCCTTCGCACGTGCCAACAAACGGGCGAGTTTGCTCGCAATTTGGCTGGCGTTCAGGTCGGGGAAGATCAGCACGTTGGCGTGGCCACCCAGTTTGCCGTTCGGCAGCTTCAAGTTGGCAATGTCGGGGACCAGGGCGGTGTCCACCTGAAGTTCGCCGTCAAATTCCGCGTCGAGCCTTTGTTCCAGGGCTCTCTGCTCGGCCAGGGCAGTGGCGGCCTGGACTTTGCCGACTGAGGGATGTGTTGCGCTGCCCTTGGTTGAAAAGGAGAGCAGCGCGACCCGAGGCCGGACACCCAGCAAGTGCCGGGCGAGTTGTGCTGTCGAGACCGCGATGTCCGCAAGCTGCTCGACCGAGGGGTCCTCAATAACATCGCAGTCCGCCATGAACAGGACGCCATTTTCGCCGAGGCGCGAGTCCTCGACCTCCATGACCAGGCAACTGCTAACCGTGCTGGTGTGGGGGGCGGGCTTGATCGTCTGGAAGAGCGGACGGAGAACACCAGCGGTAACCTGGCGGGTGCCGGCGACGAAGCCGTCCGCCTGGTGCATGGCGAGCATCATGGCGGCGAAGTAATTGGGCTGGAGGACGGCCTCGCGGGCCTCGAAGCTCTTCATGCGCTTGCCCTTGTAATGGCGCAACATTTTGAAGCGGCGGGCGAAGTTATCGAGGTCCTCGCTTTCGGCCGGGTTGATGATGCGGATGCCCTCGAGCGAGAGGTTCAAGGCATCGGCGGCGCCCTGAATCCGGTCGTGCTCGCCGAGCAGCATCGGAACGCCAAGCCGCAACGCCTGAAACTGGCGGGCGGCCTGGAGCACGCGCGGTTCGGTGCCCTCGGGAAAGACAATCCGCTTCGGATGCCGCTGCAGTTTCTCGATGACGTTGCCGATGAATCGCATGGGAGATTAGTAGTAGCGCAGCGGGAAGAAATCCGCAATGGGAATACCGCAGGTTGACTTGAGCCGGGACCGCAGATATTCTGCGTCGCCGTTAGCATTGCGACCATGTTTGAGATAATTGAGAAACTGCTGATTTTGCAGGACCGCGACCAGAGAATCCGCCGGCAGGAGGTGGAATTGGCGCGCATCGAGCCGGAACGGCAGAGGTTCAAGGTCAAGGCTGCCAACGCCCAGTCCGAGTTGGAGAGTGCCAAGCTGCGGGTAAAGCAGACCGAATCCGCGCGCAAGGAGCTGGAACTGGAAGTTGAAGGCAAGAAGCAGTTGATCGCCCGGTACGCCAACCAGCAGTTCCAGACGCGGAAGAATGAGGAGTATCGCGCGCTGGCGCACGAGATCGAGCTGTGTAAGGACGCCATCTTCAAGATCGAAGATCAGGAGATAGAGCTGATGGAGCAAGGGGAAGCAGCGCAAAAGGAAGTCGCGCGCGCCGCGCAGGCCGCCAAGGACACCGGGAAATTGGTGGAGGAGCAAATCGCGCGGCTGGACGCGCGCGAGGCGAATTTGAAGAAGGAGCTGGCCGAACTGCAGGCCAACCGCGAGATGTTGGCTTCCGCCGTGGACGAGACCGCGCGCGCGCGCTATGAGCGGTTGGTGCGGAGCAAGGGCGAGAATGTGGTTGTGGGTGTGCAGCATGGGGTTTGCGGCGGGTGTCATATGCGAGTGCCGCCTCAATTGCTGGTGACCTGCCAGTCCGAGAAGGAACTGGTGTCGTGCAGCAATTGCGGCCGCCTTCTCTACTACACGCGGGATATGGACCTGGCTGTGACGGAGTGATGGGGCAAACGCGGGGCCGGGCCCCGAAGGCCGCCAAGCTTGTCATTGCGCCGGGTGCAAGGTATATTTGCCTTGATTTTGGAAGGGCGGAGGATCGCTTCTTCCGGAGCAATCCGGGGGAGGAGGAAAGTCCGAACACCAAAGGGCGCGATGCCGCGTAACCGGCCGGGACCGACGCAAGAAGGTCCGGGGCAGGATACACGCGGGCGGCGCCGCCGCGAGGCGCGCCGACGGACAGTGCCACAGAGACTTAGACCGCCCGGGCTTCGCAAGAGGCGCGGGTAAGGGTGAAAAGGTGGGGTAAGAGCCCACCGCTCCAAGCGCAAGCGCGGAGGCACGGAAAACCCCATCGGGTGCAAGGCCAAATAGGGGACCCCGGAGCGGCCCGCTCCAAGTTCCGCACTGCGGAACGGGTTCCGGGTATTGGCTGCTGAGACAAATGATTCTCTCCGCCCGCAAGGGCGCAGACAGAATTCGGCTTACAGCCCTTCCAAGATCACTTTTCTTGCGTTCGAGCCACGCCCAACGTGGTAATTGACCGCAGCGCCGGTTTGTCTTGCGGAGCATGGGTGAAGTTGCTACACCCACGCCGGTCAACGATGAATACAACTTCGCTCAGGTTTATCCTTTGGGCATTCAGTCTGGCGGGTGCTGGCTGGCCACTTTTAGGCTCGCCGCTTCAACGATCGGACGTAATGGCGGAACCGATGTGGGTGCTGCACCTGGACTGCGATGGCCTGCGCCCGACAGCCATTGGCCAGCACTTGCTCGCCGAGATGGAGAAGCCGGAGGCGCAGGCCAAGCTGGCCCCCTTCAAGACCATCTTCAATTTTGACCTGCGCAAACAAGTGCACGGGCTGACCCTGTACAGCGCGGGAAAGTCGGCGCAGGATGCGGTGATGCTGGTCTATGCGGATTTCGAGGCGGACCGGCTCGTCAAGCGGGCCAAGGAAGCGGAGGATTACCGAAGCACGACCTACAAGGCACACGTGATCCATAACTGGATTGACGAGAACAGGCGGGGGAAGGAGGGGGTCAAACCGCGCGTGTATTCCGCCATCCACGGCAGGCGGGTGGTGATCTTCGGCCAGCAGGAGCCGCGCGTCGCCCGGGCGTTGGATGTGTTGGATCGCGCGACGGCCAGTTTGGCCGGCAGCGCGTTGTTTGCGCAACTGGGGGCTCGCGGCGGCGGCGGGTTTATCCAGGCCGCAGCGCGCAAGCTGGACCTGCCGAACTCGGACCCTAACACGGCCCTGTTGCAGTCGGCGAAGAGCGCCCGCCTGGAAGTTGGCGAGGCGCAAGGGAAGCTAAAGGCGATCCTCAACCTTGATGCCACTGACGAAGAAGCGGCCAGGCAGATGGCGTCAGTGGGCCAGGGGCTGGTGGCGTTGATGAGGATGCAACAGGACAACCCCGGCTCGGTGAAGCTGGCCGAAGGACTCGCGCTCAAGCAGGATGGCTCGGGCGTGGTGGCCACGCTGGCGGTTTCGGCTGGCGAGGCGATCGAGCTGTTGAAAGCCAACGCGGCCGCCAAGGCGCAAGGGAAATCAGGGAAGTAGTTGCGGCGGTCCCGTCGTCCGCGCGGCGCTTTAAGTGCTGGCGCATCCTGGATTTGTGCTGTCGGCCAATCGTCCGAATAGAACTACCGGCCGGGATTCCTGGCTGGATGCCAGTTCGGATGTCCGCCATACTGGCGTTGCCGCCGGTAAATAATGAGCGGGTTCTTCTGGTTCGATAACAAGCTATGAGACCTGAACTTCTTGCGGCCTGCGTGGCGGCACTTGTTCTGCCTGCCGGCCTCTGCCCTGCTGCTCCAGGTGCATTGCCGGCGATTGGCAACCGGCCCGTCAAGCCGCAGCCGCTCATCCTGGATCTTTCGCCGTTCTTCTGGGAGCGGTTTGTTACCCCCGATCGCACGAATGCGGAGCTGGTGACAGTCTCCGGCCGGCAGGTATTTGATGGCTTGCCATTCCAGGTTGACGGGCGGGCCTGCCTTTACGGACGGGCGCTGGCCAACCAGCGGCAACGGCCCGTTTCCGCCTATCCCGACATTATTGGTGTCAAGGTGGGGCGCGCCTTCAACGAGCTGCACCTTCTCCATGCGACGCAGTTCACCGATCGGGAAGGTGAGACGGTCGCCACGGTGCGTCTCAACTATGCGGACGGCACCCGGCACGTGTTTCCCATTACCTACGGCGGCCAGGTGCGCGACTGGCAACGTCTGCAGTCCGAGGAGAAGGAAATCTACTCCGACCCCAACACAAAGGTCGTCTGGCGAGGGCCGGGCGTGGCCCGTTTCAAGTCCACGACACGCATGTCGAAGACGCGGCTGGTGAATCCCTTTCCGGGCAAGGAGGTGCTGACGATTGATTTTTTGTCGGCCGGGAAAGTGGCCTCTTATGACGTGGCGGCGGCTACGGTCGCCGGCACCGATCCTACTCGGCCGGTGACGCCACCGGTTCCGCTCGACCGGCCGGAGCGGGCGTTCGACGGGGCGCTTACGGTGCGGCTCATTAACGAAGCAGACCAGCCGATCGAAGGGGTGTTGGTCGTGCCAAACATCAGTGTGGCGGGAAGCCCGTCCGCGACCGTCACGGCGCCGCTTTACACCGGGGCGGAGGGGATGGGCACAGTCAGGTACCCAAGGTATGAAAGCGCCTGCATCTACTTCGCGGTGATCAAGGAGGGTTGGCGTCGGTTGCCGGATGATCCGTGGCTGTGGTTCCGGCGCCCGGACGTGGCCACGAACGGGATCGTGGTGACAATTCGAATGACGCGCGACGCACCGGCGCTGGTGGCGGGAGGACCATCCGAGGCTAAGCCCGCGCCTGCGACCAGTACCGGTGGCGCCGGAACGACCTCTGCTTCAGAGTCCAAGGGAAACGCATTGGATTCCCCGCTTCACCCGGTGATGATCATTGATTGTCCGGTGGGCGCGAATGTGGGTGTGGAATACACGGATTCCCTCGCGCCAGCGGTGTGGAAGTTGCTGACGGTGATTACCAACGTGCCGTTCTCACCGTACGCCTACGTTTGCGGTCGGGAAGCGGGCGGGAGTCCGCAGCGTTTCTATCGCGCGGTGTGCGCGCCTTAGCAGGTCAATCCAAATCGCTAGCGATGCGCGAGTGAGAGGAGCCGCGCGGAGGTAATGAGTGAAAGAGGCCCGGTGCAGTTGGTTCTGCTTACGGCACGTTGTCCACCTGGATGCGTTTGGGGTCGTCCACACCCAATTGGAGGAGGGCGGCGTTGCTGTAAAGCTGAAGGTTGGGTTTGACTGCCGGCGCGCGGGCCACCTGTCGCTGGCGATCGAGTTCCTGGATAGACAACACGTCGAGGGCAACGGGGTCGAGGCTGAAGCGAAGCTGGTTCAGCACTGCGGAATAGTGAAGCAAGCTACGTTCGCCGCCTTCATACTGGCAAATGAGGGCATCGGTAATGTTTAGGACGACGCGGTCGCTCAGGGCGGGCAAGCCGTAGATCTCAGGAATGGCGATGGCCAGGGTCTGCGCATTGGACTCGAAACGAATCAGGTTGTCCACGCTGCCTGTCGCCAGGCTGTAGAGGCTGCCGGATACCCCCACGATGTTGTGGTTAAGGAGCGGAGTGATGTTGATGAGCTTGGTGATCTGGCGGGTGAGAAGCCGGGAGACAAAGGACTTGCGGCCGATGCCGTTGCCCTTCTGGCCGAATTCCAGGTCGCCCCAAACGAGGTTGCCGAGGATGGGGCTGTCCGGATCGTAGAAAGTTTCGGGATCCCAGCCCGCTTGCGCGCTGCCGGCGAGGCGAATGCCGTAGCGTTCGGAGAGCGACGAAAAGCCTGCGAGCCGGAGGTCCGAGACTTGGCGGTCCCAAACGATGATATTCCTGGGCGGCAGACCCGCCTCCAAAAGCCCCTCGACCACTGCCGCCACCACGGATGGGCGAGTGCCGCTGTTCGGTCCGGGGGCCGAGAAGACTTTGATTCCAACGACGTCCTGGGTCGAGACCAAGCTGCGCCAGGCTTCCGGAACGGTGGTTTGGCGGGTGAGGTTGGTAATGGCTCGGTCAACTAATGGCCGGACTTTCTTCAGGCGAGGCCGGAAGGCGTCAGTGGCCTCGGGATCTTGCGCTATAACAACACGGGCGCGCGCGGGGGACGCGCCGGGGGAGAAAGGGGCCGGCTCCTGGGCCGACCAAAGGCTGCAGTGGGGGAGCACGGCAAGAAGCGACACCAGCACCAACCCTGAAACCTGACAGGCGGCGGCTGACGCCGGAACTTGGCTGCGTCTGAATGGTGCGTTTCTTGACACTTCAGAGCGCGGATGTTACCACCCCCGCGCATGCTGACCATCAAAAATCGGGCGGGAAGCGGGGACGCCGGCACACGGGAGACCAGTGTGTTGAACTTTTTCAAATTGGCGACGCTTGCTGCAATGTTGCTCCTGCTGGCTGGGTGCACTCCTTCAGGCCCGCGCGCTTTGCTCGAGGGCCAACGCCTTATCGCGGAAGGTGACTATCCGCGGGCAATTGAGAAGCTGAAGGCGGCGACCGTTCTGCTGGGCGGCACCAACGCTCAGGCGTGGAATGATCTGGGGCTGGCTTACCATCATGCGGGCGAGGTTGCCGAGGCACAGCGAGCCTACCAGCGGGCGCTGACATTGAACCACGATTTGAGTGAAGCGCGCTTCAATCTGGGATGCCTTTGGCTGGGCCAGAACAAACCCGAGGTGGCGAAGGCCGAATTCACGGCCTACACGCTGCGCCGGCCGAATGCCGTGCAAGGCTTTTTGAAACTGGGTGCCGCGCAGTTGCGCACGCGCGAGCCCGGCGCCGCAGAGAAGAGCTTCAACGAGGCACTCCGCCTCAGTCCGCAAAATCCGGAAGCGCTCAATGGGCTTGGCCTGGCCCGGCTTGGGAGCGGGAGGGCGGGCGAAGCGGCGCGGTGCTTCGAGGCCGCGTTGAAGCAGCGGACGGATTACCGTCCCGCCTTGTTGAACCTGGCAATCGTGGCGCACCAGCATCTGCGCGATCATCGGTTGGCGCTGCAAAAGTACCGGGAGTACCTCGCGCTCATGCCACCGCCCGCCAATGCCGACGCGCTGGCGGCGACCGTGCGGCAGCTTGAACAGGAACTCACCCCCCCCTCGCGGCGCGTGGCAACGAATGGCCCCACCCAGTCCAAGGCAGTCACAACGCCTTCCAAACCGGTCGCGACCAATGTGGCCCGGATCTCCAGCACACCCAAGCCCGTGCCAGCCTCCGATGTGCCTAAGCCGGCGGCAGTCAATGTACCGAAACGGGCCGCGACCAATATGCCCAAGCCCGCCCCTGCCGTCGTGACCACAGCACCGTCCAATGTGGAGGTTGTCAGGATTCCAGAGGAGCCGGCCCTGAGACCGGGGCAAGAGGTTGCCGTTGCCCCGAGCCCAACGCAGGCTTCGACTGCCGCGCCCCTCTCTGCCACTTCACCGGCAACGGGGACAGCCGGCACAAGAGTTGCCAAGCGTGGCTTCTTCGGGCGCATCAATCCCTTGAACCTCCTTCGCAGCGGGGATAACACCCCCGTGCGGCCGACGCCGCTGGGATCTGCGTCCAGCGCTGCTGGGAGTGAATCGGTTAGCAGAGGGACTACCGCAACCGAGCCGGCAGCCGCCAGCCACGCAGCGGTTGCTCCGGGCGACCCGTCCGCTCGCTATGGCTATAGGACACCAACCCCACCCGCACCGGGTAATCGTTCGGCGGCTGAGCGACTTTTTGCCCAGGGAGTTCAGTTGTCCCAGGCGCACCGGTTGCCAGAGGCCATACAAGCTTATCGTGCAGCGGTACAGAAGGACCCGACTTTCTTCGAAGCGCATTACAATCTTGGGCTGGCCGCTACCCAGGCAGGTAACCTACCGCTGGCCCTGTCGGCCTATGAAAATGCACTGGCCGTTCAGCCGGCATCGCTCGACGCGCGTTATAACTTTGCACTGGTGCTCAAGCAGGCGAACCACTTGAGCGATGCCGTTGTCGAGTTGGACAGAATCCTGGCCAAGCACCCAAACGAAGTGCGGGCCCACCTGGCGTTGGGGAATCTCTATGCCCAGCAATTGCAGCAACCGGCCAAAGCGCGTCAGCACTACCTCAAAGTGTTGGAGGTCGACCCGCGTCATCCGCAGGCGAGCGCAATTAACTTCTGGTTGGCAGCGAATCCGCCTTAGTGCGTGATTTCGCAAATCCACGTAATGCCCGCCCACAACGCAGAATCCAACCTGGTCAGTATCGGCTAGAATCGGGGCCAGGGGCTGGTGGGCTCAAGACACGCGTCGTAAGCCGGGTGTACCCGGCCAAACCCGCCATCTGCCGCCCCGCTGCCGGCTCCGCCCGCCCCCCAAGCCTGAGGCACCCCATACCCAAGCCAGCAAAGGCGTTGGGACGGTGTCAATCCGGAGGGACTACGGTGTGGTTCCCATGGGGGTCGGCCCCCATGGGAACCACACCGGGCTATAACGGGTGTCACAGCGTTGTCGCACCGGGGCGGCTACTCGTTAAATGCACCTATTCCGGCCGGTTTTATGGCACAAAACTGGCTGCCAACGTCCTAAAATATAGCATTCCCGAAGGGATGCGTGTGACAGGACAAACGCATGAGTATTGATCAATTGCCAATAAACTTCTTTGATTTGGTGCTAATCGTCGTGCTGATGACGGGCATTTACCGGGGCCGCAAGCATGGGATGTCGGAAGAGCTGCTGAGCCTGCTGACATGGCTGGGAATTGTCTTCGGCTGTGCGTTCCTCTACCAACCTGGCGCGCAGCTCATTGGGGAATTCACCAGCCTGTTTGGTCAACTGACCTGTTACCTGCTCGCCTACGTAATCGGGGCGCTGCTGGTAGTGATGTTGTTTATCGGGATAAAACGCGCGTTGGGAGGGAAATTGCTGGGCAGCGATGTTTTCGGACGTGCCGAGTACTACTTAGGCATGGGCTCGGGTTTGGTGCGGTTTAGCTGTATCCTGCTGGCTGTGCTGGCGCTCTTGAACGCCCGCTACTTCAGCCCCACCGAAGTAAGGGCGATGGAGAAGTTCCAGAATGACTTGTACGGCAGCAATTTCTTTCCCACACTCCACACCGTGCAGGCGACCGTCTTCGACAAGTCGCTCACCGGGCCCTGGATTAAGGAGAATCTGGGCTTCCTGTTGATCAAACCGACCGAACCCGAAGACAGGCAGCTCCACCAAAAGGAATTCGTCATTCCTGGGGCCTATTAGGATCGCGCACATCCGGCCGCGCGGGCCCGCGCACCTACCCTCTGCGCCGCTTCCAGCAAACAATGGCAGCGGCGGTCTAATCCCCCGCTATTGGTAGCTGCCGGGAGATTTTGCCTTCGTATGTAATACCCCTTTACACTGTCTGCCAGAGTATCTACAATGACTTAGCTATATTGAATGAAGGATTGACTGGTTGGATTCGAAAGTATGGAAGCGAAGGCGAAAACGATTGATGGTTTCAGGCTGCATGAGCAGGATACCGGCTCGGCGGATGTGCAAATCGCGTTGCTCACGCAACGCATCAACCACCTGACCGAGCACCTGCAAAAGAACAACAAGGACCACGGCTCCCGCCGCGGGCTGCTGATGATGGTCGGCAAGCGGCGCCGCTTGCTGGATTACCTGCATACCGTGGACGCAAACCGCTACCAGGCCGTTACCAAGAAGCTCAAGTTGCGCAAGTAAGCGCCCGCCCGGCTGCCTGCCCTTCCGAAGCTGTTGAAGTGGAGGTCTGGGCCGGACGTCCTGATCTAACTGGACTGGTAAACGCGAACAGCCCGGTTAGTTGTTTAAACCAACGCGTATGAGAAAGCTCCGTTGCCCTGGGTAATTTCGTTCAGTCCCGAACGATTTCGGGATTCACTGAAGTTCCTCGGTGGCAATGGGGGGGTAGAGTATTATGTCAGAAAAAGCCACAGTCCTCGTGGGGGACAAGCAACTCATTGTTGAAACCGGAAAACTCGCCAAACAAGCCGACGGTGCTGTAACTGTTCAACTGGGCGAGACCATTGTCATCGTCGCGGCGGTCGCTGCTACCAAGGCCAAACCAGGCCAGGAGTTCTTTCCGCTAACGGTGGATTATCGCGAAAAGGCGGCATCGGCTGGCAAATTCCCCGGCGGCTACTTCAAGCGCGAAGGTCGCCCGACGGAAAAGGAGATCCTTACCTCTCGCCTCATTGACCGGCCCATTCGGCCGCTGTTTCCCAAGGGATGGTATAACGAAGTCCAGGTCCAATGCATCGTCCTGAGCGCCGACGGCGAAAACGACCCCGATATGTTGGCGGTCCTGGGGGCATCTGCCGCCCTGATGGTCAGCGACATTCCCTGGGCCGGCCCGTTGGGCGGGGTGCGGGTCGGGCGCGTTGGCGGTCAGTTTGTCGCCAATCCCACTCACAGCCAGATGCTCGAAAGCGACCTGGACTTGGTCTACGTCGGCAATGAATCGGACCTCGTAATGTATGAGGGCTCGGCCAAGGAAATCAGCGAGGCGGACTTCAACGCGGCCCTCAAGTTTGGGCAGGAGGCAATCCAGCCGGCTATCGCAGCCCAAAAGGAATTGGCGGCTCGCGCCGGCAAGCCCAAGCGCCAGATCACTCTCAACGTAGTTCCCGACGATATCCTCAAGGAAGCCAAATCGTTGGCGGGCGACCGGATCATCACCGCCCTGCTCACGCCCGGCAAACTCGCTCGCGAAGGGGCGGTTGCGGCTATCACCGAGGAGGTCGGCAAGAAACTCGTCGAGAAGTTTGGCGAGGAGAAGGTGACCGAGTTTGTGCTTAAGGACGCGTTCTACTATATCCAGAAGGAGGCGGTTCGCGGCCTGATTATGAACCAGGGCAAGCGCCTGGATGGCCGCGACTTTGAGACGGTCCGGCCCATCGTCAGCGAGGTTGGCATGCTGCCGCGAGCGCACGGCTCCGCCATGTTCCAGCGCGGCGAAACCCAAGCCATGACGCTGTGTACGCTCGGCACGGGCGAGGATGCTCAGGAATTCGATGCCTACACCGGCGGCGCGACTGAGAAGAAATTCATCCTGCACTACAATTTCCCGAACTTCTCCGTCGGCGAGACCGGGCGCATCAGCGGTCCGGGCAGGAGGGAGATCGGGCACGGCGCCCTGGCCGAACGCTCGCTTGAACCCATGGTCCCGGTAGCGACTTACCCCTATTCTGTCCGCATCACCGCCGAGATCATGGAGTCCAACGGCTCCTCCTCGATGGCGACGGTGTGCGGCGGCTGCCTGGCGCTCATGGACGCAGGTGTGCCGATGATCCGACCAGTGGGCGGTGTCAGCATCGGCCTATGCACCGAGCATGATGCCCAGAACAAGATCGCGAGCTACAAGCTGCTGACCGACATCATCGGCTGGGAAGACGCATTCTGCGACATGGACTGCAAGATCGCCGGCACCGAGAAAGGCATTACTGGCTTCCAGCTTGACCTCAAGCTGCCGGGCATTCCGCATAGCATTATGGCCGAGGCGGTGGAAAAGGCGCGCGTGGCGCGATTGCACGTGCTGGCGGAGATGGCCAAGACCCTGTCCGCCCCGCGCTCGGAGATCAGCAAGTATGCGCCGCGCATCACGACGGTGAAGATCAACCCTGAGAAAATCGGCCTGCTCATCGGCCCCGGCGGCAAGAACATCAAGAAGCTCGTCGAGGAATCTGGTTGTGAAATCAACATTGATGACGATGGCACCGTCAACATCTACTCAGTCTCCGCCGAGGGGATGAAGATTGCCGTTGATGCCATTACGGGCATGACCGCCGAAGCCGAAATCAACAAGATCTACCGCGGCAAGGTCGTCACCATCAAAGAGTTTGGCGCGTTTGTTGAATTTCTGCCGGGTAAGGATGGCCTGGTGCACATCAGCGAGCTGGCCAACTTCCGTGTCAAACAGACTGAAGACATTGTCAAACTCGGCGACGAAATCTGGGTCAAATGCCTCGGCGTGGATGAAAAGGGCCGCGTGCGGCTATCCCGCCGGGCTGCCATGGCGGAACGCGACCAGCAAATGGGCGGCGCCCCCGCCGAGGGTGCCCCAACCGACCAGGGCGACCAGCCCGCCGAGGGGGCCGATCAGGGCCAACCTCGTGAAGGCGGCGAGCCGCGCGGCGACCGCGGCGACTACCGTGGTGGCGAGCGTGGCGAGCGCCGAGGGGGCGACCGCGGACCGCGGCGGGACCGCGGCGGACGGCACGGTCGGCCCGACCGGAGATAATCCGCGCCCAAACCTCTGTACACGAATGGAGCGCGGATATAGTTGTCCGCCTCCATATTCATGCATGGGAAGCCCTCGCAGGGCGGTATTCTCCGCGTCAATCTGTTCCATCCCGAATTCTTGCAGGGAGAGGTCGAAGGACAGAAGCGCTGTGACGAGGCCGCTTACTCATCCATCCTGCCCTCATATGCACGGGTGCCTGCTTGCGCGGGTCACATCGGTCCGCAAAGTAGGTTTCGATGAGAGATGGTTAACTACTGGGCGAGTCCGATGTGGGCTTGACGTTTGGCGTCCTCTTGACCCACACTAGCCGCAATAGTGTGCGAACGTACTGAACTCATGATGGCCAAAAAAGTACTGGTAGTCGAAGATGACAAAGTCACGCAGAAGCTGATCGCGGACACTCTAAGGTCCGCAGGCTACGAAGTCGCAACGGCCTACGATGGCGCCACCGCGGTTGCAAGCGCTCGGGAACACGAGCCGGACTTGGTTACCTTGGACATCCAACTGGCCAAGAATTCGCCCAGTGATTCCTGGGACGGATTCAGCGTGGCTACCTGGTTGCGGCGGATGGGCGTCAGCAAGTTGAAACCCGCGATTATCGTGGTTTCCGGGCTGGACCCGGGCAACATCATCGAGAGTGCCGCTGAAGTCGGCGCGTACACTTTCCTGCCCAAGCCGTTCACCAAGCAAAAACTGCTGGATGTTGTCGCCGCGGCGCTGAAAACAGCAGCCGAGGCTACCCAGCATCAGCCCGAACCGCCAGGTCCGACCTGAGAGAGTCGCTTAAGGCAACAAGCGTGACTGAGACTGCGAATCCAGCAGGGGCAGAACGTCCGGGGTGAAGGTTCAGAATGCTGACCAGAGGCGGCAGGTGCGGCTATTCCCCGGTGAAGTGGAGCGCCGAACGTCTCCAGTGGGAAACTCGCGTCCTCAGCGCGCAGGCGATGGTTTGGGTCATCGGGACGCAGGGCAATCCCTCGCAGGCGAAGCGCCTCATTGGACATAGGGGTTGAACGGCCGCAAATTCCACTCCTCGACGAGCGCCTTTGGGATTTCATCCAGGAAGCGGGACGGCTCCTGGAGCATGTCCCCGCTGCCGCCACGGCCGGCGCGAATCAGCGGGTAGCTCAGGTAAAGTTCGTTTCGTGCGCGGGTGATGGCCACATACATCAGCCGGCGCTCTTCCTCTTCGCCCTCTTGTGTGTCCAAGGACCGATCGGAAGGGAACAACCCGTCGCAGAGCATGATCACGAACACCACGTCAAACTCCAGCCCCTTGGCCTGGTGAATCGTCGAAAGCCGCAACCGTTCATCGTCGGCTGCCGCCGGTTGTTCGTCTTCCGCTTCAAGGTTCGTCAGTAGCGCAAGCTGGGTGAGAAAGTCCTCCAGCGTGGAGAATTGCCGCGCGAAGACGGCCAACTGCTCAAGGTCTTCCAGCCGCGAGCGGTAGTTCGCATAGTTCTCCTTGAGGTAGTCCTCATAACCGGCCTCAATCACCAACCCGATCATCCGAGAGGCGTTGCGGCGAACTTCTGCCGCCTCCAATTGGGCGATGGTTGCCACAAACTGCGTCCAGGCCGCAGCCGCCTTCTTCGGCACGACGGCGGCACAGATCTGCAGCCGCTTGGCAAGGAAAGACGGCGAGGCGGGTTGTGTGGGGTTTGCTGCGGCTTGCGTGAGTGAGGACGCGTCAACGGTGGGGAGCGAGGGTTCAGCTTTCGGAACGGCTCGCAGGCTGCGGATTTCCTTTGGCCGTTGGCTTTCTGATTCCGGATATCGCGACTCCCCTTCCGTCTGTGCGGCAAACGCCTGCCACAGCCTGGCCGCGCCCCTGCCGCCGATGCCTGGCAACAACTGCGCCAGCCGTTTGAATGAAAGCTCGTCGCGCGGGTTGGCCGCCAGCTTCAGGTAAGCCGTCGCATCCTTGATGTGCGCCTGCTCGAAGAAGCGGATGCCGCTGGTGATGCTGAAGGGGATGTTGCGGCGGGTCAGTTCGAGTTGCAGCTCCAGCGCGTGGAAATGCGAGCGATACAACACCGCCATCCTATTTAAGTCTCCCCCTTCTTCGCGCAGTTCCAGCACACGCTGCGCGACGAATGCTGCCTGTTCCGCCGCGTCGCTGCATACCACCGTTATCGGCCTCGGTCCAGCCGGGCGTGCCGGCGCGAGTTCCTTGGCGAACTGTTGCACGTTGGCGGTGATCGCCGCGTTGGCCACCTGCAATATCTCCGGCGTGCTGCGGTAGTTGGTCTCAATCTTGTAGACCTTTGCTCCCGGATAGCGATCCGGGAACTTCAGGATGTTCTGGAAATTGGCGCCGCGCCAGGCGTAGATGCTTTGCGCGTCATCCCCCACCACCATCACATTCTGGTGCCGCGCCGCCAGCAGGTCGATCAGATCGCTTTGCAGCTTGTTGGTGTCCTGGTATTCGTCCACCAGGATGAACTGGAACCGGCGCTGGTACTGTTCGCGCACCTCCTCTTGCTCCTGCATGAGCCTAAGCCAGAGCGACAGCAGGTCGTCGAAGTCCATCGCGTTGGTGGCCCGCTTCCGCGCCGCGTAACGCTGCTGGATGCCCGTAATCTGAGCCGCAAGCTGCTCGAAGTAGCCGTAATGGCGACTCAGCACCTCCGCGGTAGTTTGGTGTGTATTGACGGCCAGCGAGAAGATATCGCCCAACACTTCGGCCTTCGGGAACCGGGTCGCCTTGATATCCACGTCCGACTCCGCCACGCAAGTGGTGATCAGGTGCTTGGCGTCCTCGCGGTCCATGATGCTGAAGTCCCGCTGGTAACCCAGGAGCTCTGCGTGCCGGCGCAGCACGCGGTTACCTATCGAATGAAAGGTCCCGCCCCACAGCGAAGCCAGCTCCTGCCCCAGCAAGTCCGCCACCCGCCGCATCATTTCCTTGGCCGCCTTGTTGGTGAAAGTCAGCAGCAGCACGCGCTCGGGCGAAATCCCCTGCTCCAACAGATAGGCCACGCGGTAGGTCAGTGTCCGGGTCTTGCCGGAACCGGCTCCCGCGATCACTAGTGCGGGTCCCGGTGGCGCCGTCACCGCGGCGTACTGTTGCGCGTTTAGTTCGCGCGCGTAGTCAATCTGCAAGTGGACCGGCGCCCGGAACGGTTGCAGCACATACTCGCGTGACATTCCTCAACCGTAGTCACCCCTGCCGCTGTTGTCGAACCGCGAATTGTTTCACTCTTACTCCGACACTGCCGGCCAAAGAGATTGCGGAGCAAAGCCAGTGTTGAAGCGGCCCTTGAATTCCATTAGAGTAGGCTTGTGATTGCGTTGGATGAACAGCAACAGGCAGGCACCTCGCCAGCTCCGATCGAGGACATTCAGAAGGACTGGATGGAGCTGAAACTGAGGGTGGAGCAGCTGGAAGCCGTCCGTGGGGCGCTGGAACAGGAGAACAAGACGCTGCGCGCTTTGCTGGAGCGCGCGATTGACCATCGGCAGAAATCGCATAGCGAGCTGGTGCTCATTCTGACCACACTGGTGAGCAAGCTGCCGCTCAATGATGTCGGAGTGATCGTCTCGAAGCTGGTCGAGCACAACACCAATGTCAGCCAGGTGCTGGCGGGCTTAACCAAAGGCACGGCCGAGGGGGACTTGCCGCAGCCCGAGATACTGAAGACCCTGGACCAGGCAAAGCGTGATCTCCTGGCTGCGCTCAAACAGACGACCGAGGAACTGACCAGGCTCGATCCGCCCCTGGAGCGGGAATTGCTGGAGTCGGTGAGCGCCGACCCGGAACTGGCCTTCTCGCCGCGGATGGTGCGGGCCAGCCGTTGCTTCGCCAAAGGCCAGGTGCCACGGGAGCGGGTGATCCGGGAGTTCGGTGAAGAGGCCTTAATCTGCTTCAAGGATATGACCACCGATCCAAAGCTCAACCCGCGCCCTAAGCCCGAGGAAATCGTGCTGGCCTTTCGGGACGATTTTGAAGCCCTGTTTCAACAACAGGCCACCCTGTTGCCAAACAAGCGACCGCGCCTGGAGGCGCTATTCCACCAGATTCAGAAGAGCAAAGCCTCCACGGACCAGGCCCGCGCGCAGAAGAGCGCCTTCCAGCGGCTGTCGTTTGTTATCGAGCTGCTTCACTACTACGAACACCAGGACACGGTACCGCCGGACGTGGTTTTTGCGCAGCGCTTGCCGGCTTTGGTGGAGCAGCTGGGAGTCGCCGGCCCTCAGGCGCTGTTGGATGAGAAGCTGATCCAGCAAGTCGAGACCTTGTTGGCCTTCGTCGTCAGCCCTGACCATCGGCTCATGATTGTCAACAACGTCGGCAAGAGCGGCGGAGTCCGGAAGACGCTCAAATACGTACTGCAGTTGCGCGGCGACCGGGTGGATGATCTGCCGCGGGTTCTGACCGAGTTCGTGCGCCATCTAATTCCATCGCCGCCGGGGAAGCCACCGACGCCCCAGGCGTTGGCAGCGCTCCTGCGGCTGTTAGGCCCCGAAGTGCAGCGCCAGGTGGCCAAGACCATCCTGACATGTGATCGGATTCCAAAGGCTGACGCCGAGGCCCTCGGCAAAGCGGTTGGAGCAGAGTTGGGATTGAAAGGTCTGGAGGAGGAAACGCGCGGGCAGTACGCGCTGGCGCCGGAGACGGAACGCCAATTGGCGTGGGCCAAGATCAAGGAGCTCATCGTGAAGCGAACAGACGCGGCGGCCGTTGCCAGTGTGCTGCGAGACCGTTTGCACGCGAAGTATAATGCCGATGAGCTCCGCCAGAGCTGGATCACGCTCACTGATGCCGACCCCATGTCGTTAATCCGAATTTGCTGCCAATTGCCGTTTCGCGCGGACGGAAAGACCGATCCCATCGCGCGCACAATGATGGAAACCTACGTGACGCGTCTCACACATGAAAAGTACTCGGACACGTATCAGAAGGTCGTCAATAGCCTGCGGACCATGTTCCATGCGAAACCTGACAGTCCAACCCTGCTCAACTTTCTGGCCCTGGTGAAATGGGCCAGCCCGGAGGCGGCGACCAAGCTGTGTTCCGATGTCGGTATGCCGCAACCAATCCACTAACCGCGATTGCCAGCCAGTGCGAACGGCGTTGTGCTGCTGTCATCCCGGAAGTGCCCTGGCGTGGTCCTCATGTTCATGTGGTAACACGCTGTAGTCGCAGTCGTTATGGGGTGTTTTCATTCGACTCAAGACTGACACGCTCATACCCGCCCACAAACGACGGCTTGCTTGGGCGTTGAGCAGCGTCACCCGGGGTGCTACAAATGGCCGCACATGAAGAACACCACCGGCTCGATTGAAGTCATCACCGGCTCAATGTTTTGCGGCAAGACGGATGAACTCATTCGCCGCTTGCGGCGCGCGACTATTGCTCGTCAGCAGGTTCAGGTCTTCAAACCTGCCATTGACAATCGCTTCGCCTTGGAAAAAGTGACCTCCCACGCAGGCAGCGAGTATGCCGCCCAGCCCGTGCCCAATGCGCGCATGATCCTGGAGCGGCTGAACACCCCCACCACGGTCGTGGGCATTGATGAAGCGCAGTTCTTTGACGACGCTATCATTCCCCTCGCGCAACAGTTAGCCGATCGCGGCGTGCGCGTGATCATCGCCGGGCTGGACACGGACTTCCGCGGCGAGCCATTCGGCCCCATGCCAGTGCTGATGGCCAAGGCCGACCTGGTGGACAAGCTCCATGCCATCTGTATGGTCTGCGGCGGTCTGGCCTGCCGGAGCCAGCGCCTGGTGAATGGGAAACCCGCGCGCCGCGACGACCCGGTGGTCATTGTCGGCGCGGCGGAACTATACGAAGCCCGTTGCCGTGCCCATCACGAAGTGCCAAGTCGTTAGCCACGGGATCCCAGGCCCGATCAGAAGCACAAGAAGCCCCGTTAGCCTCACCCGTTCCCGAGCGGAAGGGTTGCTCTGACTGGCAAGAAACTGTGCGGTTCTCTTAAGGCAGCAGCCGGACGCGGTAGAAGCGCTGCGCATTGGTCATGGGATCGGTTACGGACGCATCCGGTCCGGTAGCCAGGACATCAGGCGGCAGGTTGGACCATTCAGCGACACTCAAGTCGTCTTTGAATTCCAACCGATAAGTCTGCCCCGAGATGCAGTTCCAGCCGATGGCAAGGTCCTGGTTGCACACCACCAAAGAGATGCTGATGGGTGCCGGGAGTACAATCGCCGTGAAGGTCGTCGTGTCACTCAAGCTCGGGTTGCCGCTGTCGTTGACGCGGACGGTGATCTGGTTGGTAGTGCCGGCGTCCGCGGCGGTGGTAACCCAGGAGAAAGCTCCGTTTGTACTGACGATCTCGGCGGCAGCGGGCGCCCCGGGACCGAGGCTGAAGGTCAGGGCCTGATCGGTGTCAATGTCGTTGGCCTGCGCGGTGAAGGAGACAGTCTGGCCGGCTGTGACGGTCTGATCAGTAATCGGCAATAGCACGGGCCCCGTGTTAACCGTGAGAGCGGCTCCGCCGCTGGCCACCGTCCCAGCCGAATTGCTAACAACCACGGAGTAATTGCCAGCGTCGCCCGACTGCACATTGATGCGGGTGCAACTGGTGCCGGTGGCACCAGCGATGTCTTCGCCGTTCAAGGTCCACTGATAGAACAACGGCGGCGTGCCGACAGCGTCAGCAGTGAAGGTGACGTCGGTTCCCGCGGCAACGGCTTGCCCGACGGGTGAGGTGGTGATGGTAGGCAGCAGGACCGGCACGAGCAAGGCATCGGCGCTGGTGGCACTGCCGGCGGGGTTGCTCACGACAACTGAATAGCTGCCCGCGTCCTGCGGAGTCACGCTTTGCACTGAGAGAGTGGAATTCATAGCTCCCTGGATGTTGCCGCCGTCGATGAGATTGGTGCCGTCTCGCCTCCACTGGAATGACAACGGACCTTGTCCGCCAGCCACGACGGTGAAGGACGCCGTGCTCAGCGGCAGGTTGGTGCTGTTGGCGGGTTGCACGGTGATCGTTGGCGAAACCGATAACAAAGCAACGCTGCTGATGACCGGCCCGGCCCCGTTGCTGACCGTGACGTCATAACTGCCAGCATCGCTGCCCTGCACATTGTCGAGTGTGAGCACTGAAGTCGTCGCGCCGGCGATGTTGTTGCCATTTTTGTGCCACTGGTAGCCGGTCACGGTGTTGGCCGTCGCAACGGAGAAGGTTGCGGCGCCTCCCGCGGCAACCGTCTGGCTTGCCGGCTGCGTCGTGATAGCCGGCAGGTCGAAATACTCGACCTTCACATTGTCAATCCAGGACTCGCCAGCAGTCGAACCGCCCGCCACCGAGCCGATGGCCGCCGTATCCAAGCTGCTGGGCGTCGCGCCCGTCATCGTCCGGGAGAGGATGTCATCCACGTAGAAGTCAACGGTTGTCCCGTCGGCGCGGCGCTCGATGACGAACTTGTGCCAACCGGTTGAGCGGCTCGGCGCGCCGGCCCCGTTCAAGTTGAACCATAAGAATTTAGCAGGGTAAGCGTCGAGGCAGATCCGGCCTTGATACTTGGAACCGTCGTAAGTCTCGCCCGGCAAGTCAACCCCATTGTACTTGCCGGCGCAGAATAGCTGGATCAACCCGCCATTGAAGGCACTTCCTCCGCTATAGCCGCGCACGTCCACAAAAGACCGGGTTTGGGTGCCGTCATAAACATAAGCAGTAATCCGCAAGCGGCCATTTACTCTGACTCCCAGACTGCGGTACATGCGGTCGGTGGAAATCGCCACATGGGCGCTATGGCCTGCGCTCATGTATTGCGCAGTCGAGATGGTTAAGGCAGTACCCGGGCTGGGAAATGTTACCCAGTTGAAGAGCGGGTCCGCGGATTCGAAATCTTCGTAGAAGGCAATCACCGCGTTCACGGACAACGCGGCGCTTACGCTGGTGATCGTACCACGGGAGTCGGTGACGGCGACTGAGTAGTTGCCCACCTCGGTCTGTTGCGCGCTGCTGACGGTCAGTGTGGTCGAGGTAGCCCCGGAGATCTTCCCTCCGTTACTCAGATTCACGCCATCCTTGCGCCACTGGTAAGTGAGCGTGCCGGTGCCGGTGGCCGCGATGGTGAATTGCACCGTCGTGCCCGGGTTGACCGTCTGGCTGGCCGGCTGGGTCGTAATGTTTGGGCCGGCACTGATCACGCTGATGGTCGTGCTGAAGGTTTGCCCGAACCATTCCACGCCGTCCTGCACCATTCTCCAGGCAAAGGTATAGGTTCCGGGGGTTGTAGGCGCGGTCGCGTTGAGGGTGAACGTTGCGTTCGCCCCCGGATTGATTGGTGAGGAAGGCAAGGCGACCCGGCTAAAGCCCCAGATCGTGTTATCCTGCGGACTTTGCGAGCCCAGGTTGTGGGGTGTGCCACCTCCACTGGCCCACGGCTTGCTCCCGTTGTTGTTCATGGTGATCGTGGCGGTAAAGGCCTGCCCGGCGACCACCGTCGGCGGCACACTGCTGCCGGCGACGGCGGCGTTGTTAACCTCGCCGATAATCAGCGCCATGTAGTGCGTCCAATTCCAGTACGGGCCCGGATCGGTGTGGGAATTGCAGTGAGCGTCAATGCCTAGATTTGCTTCCGCCCAGGCCGCCCAGGCGGCATTGGACTTCTCCCCGTGGCCCACAATGTGGTTCCGGTCCTTGGCAATCCCGAACTTGTCGCAGAAATGGCGGTACAGCAGCGCGGAGGCTTGATACATCTGCTCGGTATACCAAGCCGGGTTGCTCACAAACCCCTCGTGCTCGACTCCTAGCGAATAGCGGTTCCAACATGTGGCGTGCCAGGCATAGTAGGCCTCGGAAACCAGTTGGGAAATTTCTCCCGGTGCGGCATCGCCTGCGTAATCCGTCAAGCCGTTCACGGTGTAGTGGCAACTCACCGAAATATCGCAGCGGCGGATGTACGACGTGCCCGTCAGGTAGTATCCCTCCATGTCATGCACGACGCAGAACTTATGGCCATAGCCGGTGGTGTACCACTTGGTGCAACCGGTGATCATACGATCCACCGCCGGACCGTAATCCGCACTGGCCCAAGCCGCGGACGCGCCCATGAGGGAGAGAGAGCTAATGTTTAGCAGTTTCTTGGAGTTCATAAGCTATGAAGATTTGCCGGCGCTGTCTCATTGGCGCTAAGCGGTCATTACTGCGACACAGCATACACAGCCCTGCCTTGCATGACCAGCAATATCTTGCGGCCCGTCGAGCTTCTTGCGTGGAAACCCCTTGACCCTTTGTCCCTCCTTCCCTCTAATCCGCATTGTCTATGCAACCTCTCACGCGCATTCCACAGCTTCTCTGCCTGCTTCTTGCCACTTTGACCCTCACCACCGGCTGTGCTCAGAACATTAACCTTCCCACCCCTCAGAAAACTGGTGGCATGCCCCTCATGGACGCCTTGGCCAGGCGCTCCTCAGCCAGGGAATTCGGCCCGAAGGACCTTTCACCTCAGCAGCTCTCCACCTTGCTTTGGGCCTGCTTCGGCACCAACCGCGTCGACGGTAAACGCACCGCTCCGTCGGCCAAGAACAACCAGGAAACTGACATCTACGTGATTCTCAAGCAGGGGGGCTACGTTTATGATGCCATAGCCAACAAGCTCAACCTCGTGGTGGAAGAGGATCTCCGAAGGCTGGCCGGCACCCAGGATTACACCACCAACGCGCCCGTGACCCTCGTCTTTGTCGCCGACTTGGCGAAGAAGGGTAAAGCTACCCCGGAGGAGAAGCGCAACTACGCCTACGTGGACGTCGGCTATATCTCCCAGAATGCGTACCTCTACTGTGCCTCCGGGGGGCTTGCCACCGTCGCCCGCGCTTCCGTAGATCGCAAGGGACTCGCAGCGAAACTCAGGCTACGCCCGGACCAGTTGATAGTGCTGGCCCAGTCGGTAGGCTACCCAAATCCGTGATCCAGCCGCCTCCCTTCTCGGCGGATAGCCAGTGTATCACGTTAAATCGCCTCCAAACGGCCATTCAAGCCACTCCAGAGCAAAACCGCCTCGGACCTGGGGGTGTCACGGGGATATTGCAGAGAGGTGCCGGTGTGGTTCCCATGGGGAGCGCTCCCCATGGGAACCACACCGGCCCCCCTCCGGGCTGATACGGTTTCCATAGTTGTTCACAACGACGCGGGGTGCGGCTCTCGGAAAGC
>DAOTCE010000015.1 GCA_035452965.1 Candidatus Paceibacterota bacterium
GAACATCTATCTCCGCGCACTGGAAGAACAGGGCAGCCCACTCGCCAATGAGGTGGAGATCCCGACACCGGCGCGCGGTGAATAACTTTCAACAAAACCGTTGACGGACTGACTCAGAACTCTTCGTTAGCCGCCCAAGCCCGTGACACCCCACACCCGAGCCAGCTACGGCGATGAAACGGCGCCAATCCGGCGGGACTACGGTGTGTATCCCATGGGGAGCGATCCCCATGGGATACACACCGGGCTCTAACGGGGGTGGGAGCGTGTTCGCACCGGTATTTGTGGTTCTTTGCGAGTTGGAGGATTAATGCGCTCGGTAACCACCACTGTCCTAAAAATGGACACAGCGCTGCCTTCCACCGACACGGCGACTCGAGCCGGGAGTGCCGGCCGACTATTAGCGGCACCAGCGGAGGATTTCGCCCGAACCTCTCAACCGCCGTACTTGACGCCGCAGCCGTAGGGTTTGTTCTGGGAAACGAGCGGCTTCTCACCGGCAAGCAGCTTCTCCACCGCCTCGCGGACATAGTTGCGGGCCGTGCGTGGATCGCCTTCCGAAGCTGCCCGGTCGTCAATCGCACCGTGGAAAGCCAGCACCCCCTCCTTATCAATGACAAACATGTGTGGGGTGGTCTTCATGCCATAGGCTTTGCCGACCTCGCCCGAACTGTCGTCCAGCCAAGCCGTGGCGGCCAGCTTCTGGCTGGCCCATTCCTTTTTGGCAGCTTCGGCAGTCCGGTAGCTGGGATGCTTCGATGCGACTGAGTTCACAATGAACCACACTGCCCCCTTGGCAATAAGGTCGCGCTGTAACTCTTGCATTGCACCGCTCCGGTAATGATTGCGAACAAAGGGGCAGTCGAGATTGTAGGATTCAAGCACCACAATCTTGCCTTTGTAATCGCTGAGTTTATGGGTTTGGCCGTTGATGTCGGTGGCCGTGAAGTCCGGCGCGGCTTTGCCGACCTCTGCGGCGAAGAGGCCGGTGCTCAGGAGCCCAATTCCCGCAAATAGTGCGAACACATGTTTCATAATAGCTTCTCTTAATAGTTGGTTGATCTTATTCCGTTCGATCATAAAGAAGCACGAGACCGGCGTTCGCGCAAATGGGGATCCCAGAAAACTTCTAACGCGCGGCGCGGTCGAGGGCGTTCAGCACGATGGTCGGCGTCAGAGCTTCGGGCAATACCTGGGGAGGTTCGCCTGAGTTTCGGGGATAGACCAACACGAGCGGGACGCCCGCGCGGCCAAAGCGGTTCAACTCGGTGGTGATGTCATCGGGCAGGCGGGTGTAATCTCCAAGCAGGGCGAGGGCGTTGATCTCCTTGAGCTTGGCGCGGACGGATGGAATGTCCAAGGCGACTCGCTTGTTGGCCTGGCAAGTCAGGCACCAGTCGGCGGTAAAATCCACAAGAACCGGCCGGCCTTCGGCGCGAGCCCGCGCAACCGCGGCGGGGCTCCAGCGTTGCCAGTCTATGCCGTCGGGGCTCTCTTTGAGCGAGCCTGGCAATGCGGCTTCCGCAACAGGGGAGCGCCAACGTAACTGACCTTCCACAGCGTAGAGGTAGCCCCCCGTGACAAGGGCCAGGGCCACCACCAGGCCGAGCGTGCGATGCGTCCGTCCGCGTTGGACGAACTGCCCGTACACCCAGGTTGCCAGAGCGAGGACCACGAGGAAGAGGCCAAGCCACAGGGACCGTCTGCCATAATGCAGGGGAATGAGGCTGAAGAGCCAAACGGCTGTGGCAAGCATGGGGAAGCCCATGGCTACCTTGAATCGTTCCATCCATGCGCCGGGCTTCGGCAGGAACTGCAGCCACGCCGGTTGCCAGCTTAGAATGACGTAGGGAGCTGCCAATCCGAAGCTAACGACCGCAAACATCAGGACGATGATGGCAGGGGACTGAGCAAAGGCGAAGCCGAGGGCTGCGCCGAGGAACGGGGCCGTGCACGGCGTGGCCAGCATTGTGGCGAGCACACCGTTGAAGAACGCGCCAGCCGAGCCGCCTTTCGAGGCCAGAGTGCCGGCTGCATCGAGCAAGCGGGCGCCGGGGTTGATCTCGAACAGGCCGAAGAGGTTCAGCGCCACCAGGGTGACCAGCGTGGTGAGCAGGACCAGGAACTGCGGGTTGCCGAATTGCATACCCCAGCCGGCTTTGTGGCCGGCGGCCTTGACGCCAATTATTAAACCCGCGAGCACGAGGAAAGAAACGAGCACGCCGAGCGCGTAGATCAGGCCCAACCTCCGGACCC
Organism: Candidatus Paceibacterota bacterium; assembly: GCA_035452965.1. Lineage (NCBI taxonomy): Bacteria > Bacillati > Minisyncoccota > Minisyncoccota bacterium. Next base: position 2,257 of record DAOTCE010000015.1, read on the forward strand.
GGCGAGGGTCGTCCTTGGCCTGGCCGACGAAGCCGAGGATCTTCAAGGCGATAACCGGGAGGACGCAGGGCATGACGTTGAGAATCAGCCCTCCCAGAAAGGCGTATAGCAGCATCTTCCAAAGGGAAGTCGCGCTAAGGTCGAGCACGCTGGGTTGACTCAGGCTCGCTGCCGCAGAGTTGGAGGAAGCTTGCACCGGCAGATTGACATCGTAGGCCTCGCGCGCCGGGCCGGATTGCTGAATAAGCAGGCCGGAGATCTGGCGGGGCCAGTCGCCTTCCAGTTTCCGTACTTCCTTGCGCAACCGAATCTTCCCCGGCTCCGCCGGCAACCTCATGGTAGCCGGCTGCACCTCGAACTCCTCACTGGCGTACGGGAAAAAGTCGGCGTCGCCAGTTGCCGACGTGGAATGCCATTCCAGAATCAGGTTGCGAGAATCGGTGGCGCCGTCGTTTTCCCACCAGGCTTGCGCGGATAAGCTGTCGCCGGTTCCTGGCAACTTCGCTTGCCAGTGGTGGATGAGGGGGGAGTCACTGGACGGCTTGGCTTCGGCGCCGACGTTGAGGGTGGCCTGCACAGTCGCCTTGCCGGGCACACACTGCACCTCGCATTCAAGCCAGGAGACATTGGCTTTGAGATGGAGCGAGCCGGAGGACAAATCGGGTGCCAACTTGAGGGGCACCAGCAATACGACCTCGTTCGAGTAGACGTAGGTGGTCAGGTCTTCGTCTGGCAATTTCTCCGGAACAGGCCACTGGACGGCGCCCGGAGTGATGCCCGTCGGCAGTTGCCACTCGATCTTCGTCGCCATGCCGGACGCACCCGGGTTTCGCCAGTAGGTATGCCAGCGCGGGTCCATGCGGAGCTGCACCCCGGCCATGACCGTTTCCCCCGGCTTCGCGGTGGTCGCGGCGAGGAGCAGCCGCGCCTGCGTGTGGGCCGCAAAAGCCTCCAGACCGGCCAGGCAGAACCAGGCCGTCCCGATGACTGTCAACATACGTCTCAAGCACATAAGTTGCTCTAGTTGCCGCTAAATTAGAGATGAATACGCCGAATTGCAAATGTGCGTCTGACGCCATAGGCAGCCGGGCATGTCGGGCGGCTGAGCCTGCCGGGTAGAAATGGTTGCCCTCCAGGCGGGAGTTGTTTCCCGCGATGCTGGCCGCCATTGAAGCAGTTTGGGAGTGCACTTGCCTGGAGCTATACATCTGCGCGCCGGACTCCCAGGGCGGAGCGTGCGGGTGCTGGTGCACGCCTTGGGTTCATTGGCTGCTGGTGCCGATTGATCCCGACCTGATGCGCCGACAACGGTAGGCGTTGCCGGACTGAGGCGGGACAAGGAGCTACCGCGCCAGAGCGACCAGGTAACGCTGGAGGCGCATGGCATCAACCGCCGCCTCCAGGCGTTGATAGACCTGGTGAAGATTGGTGCAGATCCGCAGCAGGAAGCGGCGGGCGGTGACCGGTGTGAGGTATTCGTCGCGGCGGCTGCAATTCGCGTTCGTCAGATACTTAATGCAATCCGCCTTGGTAAGGAGTTTTCCGCGGTTGAAGGGATCAACGAACACCTCGGCCGCAGTGGACTGGAACCGGCAAAGGAAGTAGCCAGGAAGTCCGATGCCGGCAATGGGAAGCCGCAGGCGCCGGGCAAGCAGAATATACAGGAGAGACAGACTGATGGGATTGCCCATTCGAGAGTCCAGGACACGGTTTAGATAACTGTTATCCGGGTCGTAGTAGTTTTCTTCGTTGCCTATGAAGCCGAGTTGGCCGAACAGGTACCCGTTGATGGTGGCCAGGATTTGCCGAGGCTCAGCGCCGGCGTCATAACGGCAACGGAGATCGTCAGCATAGCCGTCGAGCACGGCCTGGTAGGCTTCGACGTTGATAAGTGGATACTGGGTTTGAGCAAACAGCCAGGCGCCCTGCTCGAGGTCGAACTCTTCGCCGTGGCGGAGGCAGAAGGCGAGGAAATGGTCGTCGGCAGCCTGGCGATCGAAGTGGAGCACGATTTGCCGGGCGCGGCGGCGCAATGCAGGATCATTGCTCGTGGTAAGGGGCCGCAGCCATTCGGCCGCGGGCGGACCGCAGGAAAGAAGTTTCTCGCGTATAGTCCGGTAGACGGCTGGATCCTCATCCGCGAGCAGATTGAGCAGCGCCTTCCGCTGGCTCTGAGAAATCTCGCTCGCTGCTGGACTAGTGCCACCCGGATTCATTCGTTTACGCTCCACGTCAGTAGAGCAGAAAGCGCACCTCAATTCAAGGGCGAAATGCCGCCAAATGCGCGCCCGCCCGCATTTCCGTGGCATCGAAAGCTGCCGTGGTGCGCTGTGGGATCGACCCCAAATCCCGCGGCGGAGGCTGAACTCCTTACGATTCCTGGCTTAGACCCCGGCGATGCGGCGCTTGTATTCGGCCAGGGCTGCGTCCAGGCGCTCTTTGGCAGTGGTGTCGCCGGGGACGTTGTGCGAGGGATTGATATAAAGCTTCACGCCGCGGTCGGCGAGAATCTCGGCGACGGTGCACACGGTCATCCAAACGCAGGTGATGAAGGCCATCGTGGAGACCGGCCCGACTTTGTCCTGGTGATTCTTGAGGGGGACGCAGGAATCCCCTATCGGAGCGCAGGTATCCACGACAAGGTCGGCAATATCAAACATGGTCTTGCCCGAGGAGTGGCGGGTCTGTTTGCCTTTGGCTGCGGCGGCGGAACCGTAGGCGATCACTTTCATGCCGCGCTTTTTGGCTTCGAGGGCGACGTCAATGTTGACGTTGTTGATACCCGAGTGGGAGAAGATCCACATGGTGTCGCGCGGGTCGAAGTTGTAACCCTTCATGATCTGGACGCCGTACCCCTCGACCCGCTCCAGGAAGACGAACTGATGGACGCCGCCTTCACCCACAATCCGGGTGAAGAAGGTCAGCGGCAGCTCGCACATGGGGTGGAAGCCGACGAAGCCGCCGATACGCGGGTACATGTCTTCGATGGGAATGGTGGCGTGACCGCAACCAAAGGTGTGCACCCAGCGCTCCGCCTGGATGGTATCGGCCATAATTTCGGCGGCCTTGCGGATATTGTCCAGTTGGGTTTGTTCGATGCGGTCCATGACCGCGCGGGTGTTGGCCAGCCATTGTTGGGCGACAGTGCTCATAAGTTATGGGAGTGCAATAAGTGCTTGAAGTGCTGAGGTTTTAGCTTGATGCAGTAACGGATGGGAATGCTTCGGTGGAGGGTTTGCCGGGCGAAGGCCGCAGTTGCCTGACCACCAGGAAAAGGAGGGCGGCGGAGGCGACGAGACATCCGAGCATGACTTTGGTGTATTGCTCGATGCCGTGGACTTGAGCCAGCGCGCCGAAGGACTTGTTGATGGTCATATTGCCGATCAGGGCGATGAAGAAGATGGTGCTGAAGGCTGTGCCGGACTGGCGGGGATACAGGTCGCCGATGTAGCTCAGCACGATCGGGAAGGCCGCGGCCAGACCTGCGCCAATCAGCAGCGCCGCCGCCAGCGAGACGCCATAGCTGGACGCACACATCAGGAGCAAGGTGCCTGCGGCCGTGATCCCGATGCTGGCGAAGAGCACGACTGGGGACTTGATGTGTTTGAGCAATCGGCTGAGCGCAATTCGCGCCAGCACCATGGCGCCGGTTACGGCCATAAGGCCCAGGAGGGTTTTCCACTCCTCCGCCTGCTGGCCGGACAGCGTCACCTTCTTGAAGTAACGGGTCATCCAATCGTTGGACATGCCTTCCATGCCGCTCTGGATCGCCAGGGCCAGGCCCGCCAACAAAAAGATGGGATGCTTAAGAAGCGCCAGGCCGCTGGTCGGGGAAGCGGTTTGAGCCTTCTGCTTGGGGGGCGGGAAGGTGATGACAACGAAATAAACCACCGGCACGAGCACGAACATCCCAATGCCGGCAACAATAACGTGCAGTGAGAAGTGCCGGGAAAGGGCCGCCAGGGTGCTGGGCATGCCGAGCGCGCCGATGCCGAAGAAGACGCCCAACAAGCTCAGCTTGGCGGCGCGCTCGCCTTCGCTCACATCTGCGGCCAGGGCATTAGTGGCGCCGTTCAGCACACCGCCGCCGAAGCCAATCAGGAACACAAAGAACTGGATGAAGCCTGTGCTGGTCGCGAAGGCCATGCCTTCCAGCCCGGCCATCACGAGCAGGGCGCAAACAATTAGCATCCATTTGTAGCCGAACCGGTCCACAATGGGGCCGAAGATCAGCGATCCGGCCAGAATGCCCAGCGGCAACAGCGCCGTCAGCGTGCCGATGCCGTTGTTGTCTAGGTGGAAGCGCTCGGCCAGCATGTTATTCGCCGAGCCGAGTGACAGGAAGACGATGCCAAAGAGCAGCATCCCCAGGCAGGCGGCGGCGAAGACCAGGTTGCGGTTATACATGCGGGCTGGATTTATAGCAGGTCAGTTCGCTGTCCGTAAAGCCAAACAGCCTGCGCCGTAAAGGCCGGCGTCGCCGCCGAGCTTTGAGACCTGGAGTTTTACCTGCTTGATGCTGATGGGCTGGGCCCATTTCCTTGCCTCGGCGTAGATATCGCCAAGCAACTTCGCTCCGGGGCCAAATACGCCACCGCCAAAGATGATCTTCTCCGGATCGAACAGGCTGACGAGGTTGGCGACAGCCATGCCCCAGAACTCCACCGCCTGGGCAATGACCTCGCGGGCGAACGGTTTGTTGTGCCCGCAGGCGGCAAAGACGTCACTGGCGGACACGATGGGCAGGGGAGTGGAAAAGCGTTTGGGCTGCTGAGTGAGAAGCTCGTTTGCGACTTTTGTCAGGCCGGTCCCAGAGGCGTGGTATTCGAAGCAACCGCAATCAACGTATTTGCGTTGGAAAGGCCGGTCCAGGGCCAGCCACCCGATGGCGCCGGCGATATCGTGCGCTCCACGCACTATCCGGCCATCAACCAGGATCCCCGCGCCGATGCCGGTCCCCACGGCCAGGAAGATGGCGTTTCGGCAGCCTTTGGCGACACCGCGCCAGGTCTCGCCCAGGATGTAGCAGGCGCGGTCGCTGTCTATGGCGACGCGGATGCGCTCATCGCGGACCGCAGAGAGGACTTCGCGTCGAAGGGGGTAGTTCTCCCAACCGGGGATGTTCGGGGCCCAGACTGTGCCGGTCCGCGCGTGGCTGATGCCCGGGACTGAGACACCCATGCCCGTGACTTTGATTCGCTTCGCGCGCGCAGCGACGAGAAGGCTGGTGAGTGTCTTGCGAATCAGTTCGCCGACCGCACGGCCTTGGCGGCCTGCGAGAGGAACGATCTGTTTGCAAAGGACCTTCCCTTCGGGGGTGAAGATTGCTCCGGCGAGCTTTGTGCCACCCAGGTCGAGCCCGATTACGGCGGTGTTGGTCATAACTTGCGGGCTGTCTCTCTGAATGGCGTAGGCATAATAGTGACGTTGACTCTGCGCTGCCGCATTAGGTTGCAGGTATTGCTAAGGCAGGGTGCTGCAGTAAGCAAGCGGGTTCTCAGCAAGGTGAAGCTTGGCGCTAAAGGGCAAGCGCGGCTGTATCAGCGGAGGAAGAGTTGTGCGGCGGCATCGGCAAAGCGCAGGCCCTGCGAGGTAAGGTGAAAGCGGTCGGGCAGAATGCATCCCCAGCCCTGTTCCACCAACTGGTCCAACTCGTTCGCCCACTCGCGCCGCAGGTCGTAGCCAGTGGTTTGGAGAAACTCTTGGAAGGGCCAGCCAGCGACCATGCGAAGGCCGAACGCTGCGGTCTCGCCGGCACGCGACAATGGTGGCAGTTCTTCCCGGGATTCGATGGATCGCCGGCCCTGTTCAAGATCGTCGCAGTAGAGTTGTGTGTTGGACGAGGTCTTGGTGCGCACGCCGCGAACATAGGTCGTGGCGCTGGGGCCCAGACCATAAAAGGGGCCGCCGCGCCAGTAATTGACGTTGTGGCGGCAGGCGTGGGTGGGGACGTTGAAGTTTGAGGGTTGGGGGTTGGGGGTAGCGTCTCGGGCAAAATTGGCGACTTCGTATTGCTGGAATCCGGCACCAGTGGCTCGCTCGACCAGCGCCTCATACATGGCACAAGCCAGGTCCTCGTCCGCGTCAGCCTTGCCGGCCTGGAGCTGTTCGTAAAGGGGCGTGTCTTCCTCGTAAATGACCTCGTAGCTGGAGAGATGTTCGCAGGCCATGGCGGTGGCCTCGTTTAGAGTCTCGCGCCAGACTTCGAGGGTTTGGCCAGGAATGGCGAACATAAGATCAAGGTTCAGGTTGTCGAAACCGGCTCGGCGCAGGGCATCGAAGGACTGGAAGGCCATCTGACGAGTGTGTATGCGTCCAAGGCGTGAAAGCAGCGTGTCGTCGAATGACTGCACGCCAAGGGACAGGCGGTTTACACCGCAGGATCGCAGGAACCTCGCCTTTTCGAGGGACACCGTGGCGGGGTTGCACTCGACCGTCCACTCCGCCGCGTCGGAGAGGTGGTGATTGTCCATTGCCTGGAAGATTCGCTCCCATTGGGGAACAGTCAGGAGGGAGGGTGTGCCGCCGCCGAAATAGACGGTGCGTGGCCGTAGATCGGGGGCGACTAGTTCCAACTCACGGATAAGAGCGCTGATGTAGCGGTCCAGAAGCTCACCGCCTGCTGGCTCGGAGTAGAAGGCGCAGTACGCGCACTTGTGCACGCAGAAGGGCACATGGACATAGAGACTAGCAATCGGCTCGGCAGATGGCAGGGCCATAGCCGAACGTAGCCGCCCCGGAGCTGAGGGCCAACCTAAAAGGTTGACGGCCGGGCGGCCTGGCTGGAAGCGCCGCGCGTAGGCCGATTCGACGGGGCGATCCTAACGCGGCGGAACCCGGTATAGTGTCGTTTACGGCGGGTTCGTCTGTTGGCGTTGGACGTTTTGGGCCTTGGGCCCTTTTTCCCCCGCCACGACGTCGAACACGACGGATTCGCCCTCCTTCAACGTCTTGAAACCTGTCCCGAGGATCGCCGTGTGATGCACGAACACATCCGGGCCGGTCGGTTGAACGATAAAGCCGAATCCGTGCCGATTATCGAACCATTTTACTTTGCCACTGGCCATAGCATAGTTCTCCTGACGTTTTGAAACCGCCAGCTCCAAGAGGCAGTTAATACGTACTGACAGGTCAGCGTGTGACCAACAACCGCTTCCAGAACCGCATACGCCTCAAAACAGGGCCAGAATATGGTGTCCTGAAAATGCGGTCAAGAGTTCATTTTCGTCTTCCGGAAAGGCGGAAAGGTCAGTATTTCGAGCGCACGGGGACTTGGACGGCTTCACGGAGCCGCGCCGAGATACGCGCTCATGATGCGGCGGGCGTCCGCGAGGGACTTGGCGGGATGCAGAAGCGAGACGCCCGTTGGAAAGCGGCGCAGCACCGAGCCGGATGTTAACTCCCCTTCCTGGACGGTGACGCGCAGCAGCGGGACGCGGCGCTCTCGTGCCTGGATGTAGAGCTTGTCGAGGTCGTTCATCTCTGGCTGGCCGAGGTCGAGGCATTGCAGCTTGGGGACGTTAAGGTACTCAACGCCGTTAAGATTAACATTGCCGCACGAGTGCAAGCCGCCCCCCCCAAGCTCGCGCAACACCCGCGCGTCGTGAGGGGCGATCTGCTCGCGATACATCCGGGGCGAAAGCATGATGGCGGAGTCAATCCGGATCAGGATCGGGCCGCGAATCAAGAAGCCATGTTGATGGGCCCAGCCGTGAGGACCGTCATTCACATAGCGGGCCAGATGGCGCGCGAAGCCTATTTGCGCCGCGGCTGCCTTGGAGAGGGCGTCCGCCACCAAGGCCGAGTCCTGGAGGAGGTCCAAGTAGAGGTCGCAGCCGCGCAGCAGTTCGACGGTGTCCATGGGCCCCTGCAAATCCGGCAGGACCAGCTTGATAACGCGGTTCAGCGCAGGATAAGCCGTCAGCGTGGCGCGGTAGAACTCATAGCGCTCAAGGACGCGAGGGCACCAGCCCTGCGTGAAATCGAGCGGGTCGCGCTGCAAGGCGGCAACGAACTCCGCACGGCTCTGAAAGCTGCGCGCCCAGGGCGGGTTGTCTTCGACCTGCTCGATGCGCGCGCCAAACAGGGACGCGATGAGCACGCAACCGAAGTTGGCGCGGATGGTGCAGGGCAGATCATCCCCCACTTCCGCCCGATGGCAGATGCTGGTGCCCCAGGCGGAAACCAGTTCGTTGAAGAGCATCTTCTCCGGATCGGCCAGGGCTTCAGCGTGAGGGTAGGGGACCCAACGATCCGACGGGGCGGGGTAGCTAATTACGAGCGGCAGGCGTTCCACCGGCTCCCAGGATAGGGCCCGGCGATGCAGGTCCTCAATCTCGGCCTCACGTTCAGGCGTGAGCGTAGCCGCAAGATGATCGAGCAATTTGGCGAGGCGGGCGTTCATCAGAGGAAAGCATCAATTCAGCTTCGGACACGCGCACAATATTGCCGAGCGCCACCACTGGACGTCAACGTATTGCGGGCAATCACCGCGGTGTCGCGCCCTGGCCGCCCGGCCCTGGGCCAACTTGAATGGCGGAGACCACTGCTTCGGCTCCGTTACAGCCAGTGAAGCGCACGGCAATGACACCGTGTTTTGGATTGATGCCGTCGAAGACCAGGTCTGCGGCGCAGTTCATTCCATCCCAGAGCTTGTCCTTGGCAGACCCGACGAAGACCCGTTCCGAAGGCCGATTTGCGGCGGTAGCGGCGATGTCCAGGTTGCGAACGACCGGCTGGTCATTGATCGCGATGTCCATTGCCCGCTTGGCCGGTTCAAGCGGCCTTGTTTCCATGAGTTTGATGCGCACGTGATACGTTCCCGGCGCGACGGTGAAATACGCGACGAAATTCGTGCTGTGCACGCCATAGCGGTAGAGCGCCGGGTCCGCCGTGCCGGAAACAAACTGGCGGCGGGGGGCCGTGTACCATGCACGCGCCACTGAGTCGCTTCGATTAGCGGAACGAATCACCACCTCGGTGGCCGGCAGCCAGGCGTGTCCAGTTGAGTCCAGATACTCGTGGCGTTCCGGGTAGCCGAAGATCCAGCGTTGCGGCCCAGAAGGACCGCCGCCGGCGCCGAAGCCGCCATCGCCGCTGGCTGCGGAGCATTGCACGGTGTCAATCGCGACCCTGGCGCCGCGGGCGAGGGGATTGCCCGAGCCAAGCGCGACTACTCGCAAAGTGTGGCGTCCGTTGCTCAAGCCGTTGCGGTAATAGACCACTTGCCGTCGCAACTGGTTCGGGTTCCAGAAATCTATGCCGCAGAGTTGCTTGACATCGTCGAGATAGATGTCCGCCAGTCCGCCGTCCGGATCTACCGAGCCGATGATCCGCACCTGGTTACCCTCGAAAGTACAACTCATCGCTGCCCCCGCATCGGCAGTGGTGTGGAGCGGGCGGGCCGCGGCCCCGTGGGTCTCCGGGCAGGTCCAGTGACCGGTGAAACCAAGTGTCTCATCGGGCAGGCATTGCTGCGGATCGTCGCCCTCCACGGTTACCCGGGTGCGTCCATCGTGTCGGATGCTAACGAGGCAATCCCCATTGGGAAGCTCTTCGATCACGTAGCCATTGCCATCGAGGGCTGGCCGTTGCTTCAATGTGCGTCCGTTGGCGGTAATGCGCCCCGGGCGGAATGCCAGCCGCAGCACATCAACCGAATTCTCTGGAGCGTCGAAGGTCGTGTAAGCGATGCGGCCGCGGTCATAGATCACGTTGCTGACGATGGCGCTACTGCGCACGACATGATTCTCCCGGTTGGCGCCAAGCGTCGCCGGCAACCAGGCGATGCCGTCGAGCACATACTTCAGCGGCAACGGATGGGCCACCTGAAACCAGCCGCCCGCCACCACATCTCCGCCATCCATGCCGTCTTCCACGACGCCGTTCTCATGGCAATCGTAAGTCGCCAGCAGGAACTGGCGTCGCGCCAGTTCGCGGGCCCATTCGCTGTCCGCCCGCGCGCCGTATTCGGCAAACGCCGCGCCGACCTGCATGGGGGCATAGTTCAACGAACGTCCGCAGCAGGCGCAGCCTTCCGGATACGCCCAGGCGCCGCTATAGACGTCACCCCTGGAATTCAGCGCCACGCACGAGCGCTGCAAGTAGAGCGACATGATGTTGCGCCCGTCGGTTCGCCAGTTGGGGAAGGCGAGCGGGTTGGACAGCATGTGCCGCGGCACCATTTCCGAGTAGCTCTCGCCGTGAACCTGGTGCTCCCAGTCCCAGTATTCGCGGCCCCAGGTATCTTCCTGAAGCCACAGCGGCAGCAGCACGTCCCGCAGGTAAGCGCGCCCGGCATCGCGCGCCTGAACGATGCTGTTGCCGGGGCCGGTGTAGCCGACGCGTATCAATTCATCGAAGAAATCCAGCAGCATGATGACGCCGCCGGTTTGCAGGTCGTTCCAAATGACGTCTCCCGGGTTGGCGTAGCGATTCCAGGGCGGAGCGCCGGGAGTACGACAGCGTTTGGCGGCCAGCACGTCGGCCCAATGTCTGGCAGTCTGCAACCACTCCTTATTTCCCGTCAGTTGATAGGCCTGGACCAGCGCCGACCCGTAAAGGCCCACAATGTCGAGCTGGATCATGCCACGCGGATTGGCCTTACCATAAGGCTCGCCCCGGGTGGGAACACTGATAAGAAAGCAAGGCCAGGGATGCTCGGGGCCGGTCTGGTTGTGATGCAGGACAACGTCGTTCATCATGCTGATGTGGGCAATGGCTGCCGGGTCGCCGGTATAGCGGTAGTATTTGATCAGGCCGTGCATCGCATAGGCGCAGCGCTGGGCCAGGTCGCCGTTGTCCCAATCCCGCGGTGTCCGGGGAGAAATCGTGCCGTCGGATTTGATCTCCCAGCAGCCGTTGTAGATGTAGGCCGGGGCGGGCAAGCCCGTCTTGGGAGTGGTGGCCCAGGGATAGCGTTTCATGGTCTCGGCGGCGATCCGCACCCGGAAATCGCATTGTCCGTTGAGGCCCTGGTACCACGGGGCGATCACTCCGTAGCGGTCTTCCACGGTCGAGTGGGCGAAGTAGCGCGTTTGGGAGGGCTGCGCCGCGGCGCGGGGAGCGTGCAGCAGGATCAGGGTAATGGCAATCACGATTTCGCTGATCCGGCGATTCGCGGTGATATGCAACTGTTTCATGGGCTTCATTTGTCTTTGGGCAAGAGGTACAACCGGCTACTGCAGACGCAGCCGGGGCACAGCATGTTTAAACGTGTGGCCGCCTGAACGCAGCGAGATGTTCATGCTTTCCGTCCCGGCGGGGCTGACCTTCAGCTCGGCGGGTTCGTCTGGTTTGGGCACGAGGCGGTAAGCCGCCAGGAACCACGCCTTGGTTCCATGCCGCTTGAAGAGACGCATCGGTATGGTGGGTGCGCCTTGGCTGTCGTCGCGTGGGAAACCGCAATGCACGATTTCGGTGGGGCCGTCGGCGAGGACGTCCAGTTGGAACGTTTGGCCGCTGTTAGAGAAGCACTCCCACACCTGGGCGGCGGCGCTGGCACCCCTTGGTTCGCGCAGGTAGGACCACGGCGCGCCTGTTGGCCAACTGACCGTGTTAGTGGCGCGCAGGCTGCCGCCTGCGGGCTTGCCGTCCACGTGCGTGAGCCAGGCGAACTCATGCGGCGCGGCAGAGGCGGCCTGAAAGAAGTCCAGCACATAGCCTTCGGTCACAATGAATGTGCGAAGCTGGTGGACACCTTCGTAGAGCCGCCCCTGGAGGTCGCCAATCGTTGCCCGTTTCAGCCCGGCGGTATTGGTGAACTCGATCAGGTCGAGCCGCTGGCCCATCAGACGTTGGCTGCGGCCATCTACTAACAGCGTATTATGGCAAACCGTTTGCCGGTTCAGCTGGCCCTGGGTCAGCGAGGAAAACGCGTGTTCGGTTGAAGTTCTGGCTTCCAAATCCGGCAGCCAGAGGTGGCCATCGGCAAACAGGATAAGCGAGAGTTTGTCGGCATGTTCGTGTACGGGCTGGCCGGAGAAGCTCGCAAAGAGGCTCCAGCCGCGGCCGGACCAGTAGTTGGTTCCCTCGTTGGAACGAAGCGCAACGTAGCCCATCTCCGGCCACAGCCTGCTTTCCAGTGCCGGCGGCGGCACCTTGGGCAGGTCAATCGCACCATTGAACAATGCCTGAGGCGTGCGAGTCTTACGGTCGGCGATGAGCCATGCGTATGCCGGCTCGCGGAACCGGCGGAAGAGGGTTTCCCAATCCGGGCTTTCCGCGATATGCGCCCGGCGCGCGTAGCAATCACCAATCGTCGGCAGGGTGCGGTCGGGAAACAGGAGGGGGATCAAGGCGTCGTAAGCCTGCTTCAGGCTGTGGCCGTTGGGTGAGCGGTAGCGGAACAAGTCCTCAGGGCAGCCGGCGTTCGCCAGCATCTGGGCCATGATGACCAGCGGGGTCGTTTCGGCGAACTGGTAGGGGATCGAGCCTTCCAGCCAGAGGCCGTCGTCCTTGAACCCTTCCGCGAGCATTTGCTCGACGCCTTTGGGGCCGCGCAGCGCGCGCTCCACAAGTTCGGGCCGGTCGTAAAACACACCGATCATGCTCAGTCCCAATTTGTGCCACGCGTAATGATTGTTGAGCCTGCCGCCCGGCTCGTGCTCAATCCAGTAATCGTCATTCTTCCGCACCGCGTCCAGGTAGCGCATGAAGAAGGCATCCAAACGCGCCCGCTCCGGGGCGGTGAAGCCATTGTAAAGTATGTCGTAGGCATCGAGCGCCGCCAGGACCCAGAGGGTGTAGTTCATGCCCACGTCGTAGTGCTCGGCCTCGAACGGGTAGTCGGAGAGCCGTAGCAGAATGTTCCTGCCTTTGGCGGCCAGCGGCAGCGAGGGGGAGGAGACAAGGCTGGCCCGGGCGCAGTTGCGCGCCAAATCGGCCCATTTCAACGGCACGATCCACGTGTGATGGAATACCTCGGGGTACGTTTCACGCCAGGGCTTCAGTTTCGCGGTCTGCCACCAATTTCGTTCCAGTGACGGCAGGTCTACGAGCCGGTTGGTCGTAGCGCGGGAGGTGAGATCTTCGGCCAGCCCGGCGAAGGCGGCGCTGCGCTGCATGCCCTCCCGGGCACGTTCCACGTCCGAAGGCGCGACGAGCAGAAACGGATGACCGCGCTCCGCGGCCGCGGCCAAAGCAATGGCGCAATGGAAAACCAGCATTGCCGCCGCCAGACGGGTGCTTAATGCGCAACCGCCTATGCTGGCTGACAGGTTGGGCAACCGTGGAGGTTGGCGCCGGTGGACGTCGCCAGCTACCGTGTCAGCAAGCATGCGGGCCAATGCGTGTAAACAATTCAACGTGACCGCGTAATAGCGCAATTCCAGTCTCCCGTCCAGAAGGATAGGCTGTCATCCAGTCGGGCGCGCGGTCACCGCTGATTTGGATCACCGGTGAGGCACCGCAAGTGAGGGAAGATGCAGGATAAGAATGGGGTCGTTGAGCTTGACGGGGTAGGGGGCCCGCACCGGGCCGGTGTTGTCGGGCTGCTCAGGGGCATAGTAGCCATCGCCAGTCAGCAGGAGTTCAGTGTCCCAGGCCTCCTCGTTGGCCACGTTCTGGGATGCCACGGGTGAGGGGTATTGAGCGGCTGGAGCCGGCGGTGCGGCAGCGTTGGCGGCCAGGGGTCGGGCGCCGGAGAGCAGTTTCTGGTCGTGGCGCATCATGGCATTGATGACCGCTGGGGAGACCCCCTGGTCCTTTAAGCAGATGATGTCGTCCGCTCCGAGGTTGAAGACGCCCGCGGAGTTGGTGACATAGGCCAACATAACCTGTTCCTCAACCTGCGCCTGTGCCAACTTCTGAATTTCGAGTGACCAGGCTGAGAGTTGCGCCTTGGTCGGGAGCGGCTTGGCTTCGGGGGGAGCCGATTCAGCGGGCGTCGCCGGGTTAGAGACCGGTACAGCGCTCTTATCGGGAGAAGCAGTTGTCGGAGCGGGGGGAGCCTTGTCCTGGGCAAAACCGATGCCTCCCACTACCGTTGCCAGTATCATTCCCCACATCCAGCCAGGTAATATCCGCGCATTCATATAGCGTCAAACGCTGTTGATCGTCTTGATCTGCCGCGCTGCGATTCATGATCTTGGACGGGGCGCGTGTCAGTCGTATTCATCCATGCACCGGGAGGCGGGCGCCCAACTGCATCGTTACAGCTCAGGTGACAGTGAGCGGAGTGTCTTCTCTGCCGAAAGCGAGGATGCTGGACATTTTGGGCTGCAGGGTCAGACTTGCGACCGGTTGGACGATGAAAACCGCACTGAAGCCAGACGAAACGCGCGCAGTGTCTGAAGCGGGCCGCGGCGTGGCGCCGCCGCTGTTGGCTGCGGTGCTGGTTATGGTGACGGTCCTCATCATTCCCAACGCGCCCTTGGACCTGAAAGTGGACGCGGACACCTCGTCGAGCGCGGTCCTGAATTACGCGGAGCAACAAGGCTTGCAGTTCGGCACAGACCTGGTCTATCTCTACGGCCCGCTCGGACACCTGCTCTATTTCTACTTCTCGCCTGATACCGCGGTGGCGCGCCTGCTGGTGAATACGGTGTTCTGCTTTGTGGTGGCGGCCGGTCTTTGCCTGGCGGCGTGGCGGCTTGGGCTGGTGGGGCGGTGCTTGCTGGTGGGCCTGTTCGTGTTCCTGGCCGCCAATGCCGATCCCCGGACGGATCTGCTGATTGATTCCGGGTTGTTATGCTGGGGGCTGCTCTGCTTTGTGGAAAACGGACGCCGCCTGGTGGTGGCGGTTGCGGTCTTCGTTGCGCTGGCGGCACTTGGCTCGCTGGCGAAGGTGTTGGTGCTATTGATCGGAGGGGTGAGCGTCTTGCTCATTGCGGGCGATCTGGCGACGCGGGGATACCTGCGGTTGGCGGCAGGGATGGTGGCGGGGTTCGTTCTGGCGGTGGTTGTGGGGTGGGTGGGCCTGGGGCAGCGCCTGGGAAACCTCGGCGACTGGCTCGCCAGCTCGCTGGCTGTGGCGCATGGCTACAGTCAAAGCCTGGGTTGGGAAGGGTTGCCCCAGGCGAAGTTCGCCGGACTGGCGGTGGCGCTGATGGGCGTGGCGATGGTGCTCACCCGCGCCTGGACTGCCTTCGAGGAGCCGGGCGAGCGGTTCGGGTGGCGGCGCGGCCTGCTGTTGGCATGGCTTGCGGCCCTGGTGTTCCTGACCTGGAAGCATGGTTTTGGCCGCGGAGATTCCTTTCATGTGGTGTATTTCTTCGGCTTCATGGCGGTGCTGGCGGTGGCGCTGGAGGTCTTGCCCTCCAGCCGATTGGTGGCGCGACATTGGGCTCGGGGACTGGGGATGGCCTGTTGCCTGCTGTCCGTTATCACGCTGCAGTCGCTATACTACCCGACCGGGCTGCGGTCGGTGGCGCACCCTTACCGTCTCTTTCGATACCATGCGCGCTGCCTGCTGAAGCCGGCCGAGTACTGGCAACGCATGGGCGGTATCCTGGAGAAGAAGCGGGATGAAGCCCGATTGCCGCTGCTGCGCAGCATCATCGGGCGCGGGAGCGTGGACGTCTTTGGGCAGCACCCGGTCCATGCGCTGCTCAACGACTTGAACTACTGCCCGCGGCCGGTGTTCCAAAGCTACGTCGCGTGCAATGCGCAGCTCATGCGCTTAAACGAAGAGTTCTATTTTTCGAGCTCTGCGCCGCTGTTTGTGATGTTCACCCTGGGGCCGATAGACCGGCGGTTTCCGCCGCTCGAGGACGCGATGCTGTTGCGGCAGTTGTTGTTTAGTTATGAATTGGCTGGGGCCGAGGGTGACTTTCTCCTGTTAAGAAAGGCGTCTGTCCGCGCGCCGCAGTCAAGGCTGCTGCGCGAAGGAACCGCTCCTCGTGGCGAGCGAATTGACTTGAGCGCTTTCGCCGGGACCAATCTCTGGCTGGAGATTGAATTGGAGCCGACGTGGCTTGGCCGGCTGCGCCAGTTGCTCTACCAATCCTCCACCGTCCGGCTGGCGGCCTGGGGCGAAGGACCCAAGCCCCTGCTGGCCCGCCGCCGCGCACCCGCGACAATGCTGGCCGCCGGGTTTGTGGCCAGTCCGCTGTTGCTGCGAAACGATGATGCCGCAGCGTGGTACAACGGCGAGCCCCGCTGCCGGCCCAGTGGCTATTCCATTGAATTGCCCCCCGGGGACGAGCGCTTCTGGCACAGCACGATTCGTTGGCGCGTATTTGAAACTTCCCGGCGAGAGGAGCCACTGGGTTGAAGTGCGACCAGTGAGACTCCGTGCGCTTACCAGCCAGTGCGCAGGCTCGCGGGGTTTTTGCCCTCCTCCCGCAACCGCCGCAGGCTCAGCGCGTCATGCCGCTTGGCCAGGCGAACGCCCGCCTCATCGGCCATCAATGGGCAGTGATAGAACTGCGGTGGCGTCAACGCCAGCGCGCGATAGAGCAACATCTGGCGCGCCGTGCTCGGCAGCAAATCCGCGCCGCGCACTACTTCGGTGATCTGCATGGCGGCATCATCTACGGTGCAGGCCAGTTGATAGGACGGCTCGTCCACCTGCCGCCAGACCACGAAGTCGCCGAAGTCCTTGCCGGCCACAAAGTGCTGCGCGCCGTAGTTGCCGTCCACAAAGGTAACAGTTTCGCCCTGCGGGACGCGGAAACGCCAGTTGACGCGGGGGCCAGGCGGCCTGAATTGGACTGGCGACGTGACGCCGGTCAGTTCGAGCCCGGCGCCCTTTGCGCGGCAGGTGCCGGGATAGATAGGTTCACGGTCATCTTCCGCATGCGGCGCGCGCGCGGCGGTGAGGATGTCTTTGCGGGAGCAAGTGCAGGGATAGATCACTCCGGCGGCGTGCAGTCGTTCCAAGGCGCCGACGTAGAACTTTCGCCGCTCGCTTTGCGAGTACGGCCCGAAGGGTCCGCCGCAGTCGGGGCCTTCCTGCCAATCGAACCCAAACCACTTGAGGTCCTCGATCATGGCCTCCACGAACTCCATTCGGTAGCGCGTGGAATCCAGGTCTTCGTTCCGCAGGACCAAAGTGCCCCCGCTCGCGCGGGTCCGTTCCTGCGCGACCCAGAATGTTCGCGCGTGGCCCAGATGCAGCAGGCCCGTGGGCGACGGTGCGAGCCGCCCGCGATAGGGCTGATCTGACATTGGCTGCCCCGTGTTCACGCTTCAGGCCGGGCTGAGGCCCTGGAGTTCATAGTTGTCGAGAAGGTTGCTGTGTTCCAACTCACTGTTTGGAGACCATACAAGCTGCCAAGTTGGCCGCGCAAAGCTAAAAGCCAGCCGACTCGTAATCCCTCAGGCTGGCAGGGGACTTTGGCCGAAAGCGCCACCGATTGGACGCCTCGCCGAGGCGGCCCCACCCGAGTCTGAGGTCTTGCGCCGATTCAAGAAGGAGTGTGGGAGGCTGGGGGTGGGGAATTGCGCGTAAGTCACTGCGGTTGAAGCACTTGTGACGGGGGGCGTGCCTTCGGCGGGGTTCGCGAGGTCTTTTTAGAGGCAAGTGCAGCGTTGACAGTGGTTTACACCGGGAAGCCCGGAGAATGTCAAGGCTGTATCCACGGTGTGGATACGGTGTGGATACGGTGAGCATACGGTGAGACTCCATTGTGGGGCGCAGCCGGTTCTCTGGGATGGTCACGCCAATTCAACTGGAGTCGAGGCGGGCCGACAGGGGAGCGGCGGGCTAAGACAGGTTGGCCCGGTTTTGTGCCAGGGATGTCGCCTAAATTGTAGAAAATTAGGTCTTGCGCAGCTTGGAAGCGCATACTATAACGCGTTGTGACTTGTTCAAGCACATCACGTCTGTTCTTAGAACTCTTTTGATCTTTATGAATACTGTTATAGTAGAATTGCTGAAGCTCCAGGCACTGGAGTTTGGCGAAACCTCTGAGAAGAATGTTGAAGCGCAAGCCGCCGTTTTGCGCGCCCAACTGCCCCAACCCATCATTGGCCACTATGACCGGCTCCGCGTCCGTGGAAAGAAGGGAGTGGCGATTGTGCGCAATCAGGTCTGCACCGGCTGCCATATGCGCGTTCCCATTGGCCAGATCACCGAGTTGATGCGGGGTGAGGATATCCAGCTCTGTGAGAGTTGCGGTCGCTACCTTCACCTGCCGGACCCGGCCGAGACTGAGGCCGCGAGCCAGCCCGAGCCGGAGAAACCCGCGGCCAAGGCAAAGTCAAAGCCACGCAAACGCCGGGTATTGGCTCACGCTGCCTGAAGCCGCGCCAAGCTGGATTTTAAAGGGATAAACGAACGCCTCACCGCTCCCGCGGGGGCGAGGCTGCGGTGTGACCTACAGTTCTTCCATGGTTTCCAAATCAACCATTACTTGTGCCGGGCCGTTTTTGTCGGCGGTTAGTTCCCCGCCGGCGGTCGTCGTGCGGCGCAGGGAGCTCGGTCCGACCATGCTCGAGCAAGCGAGGATGCGGCTGGGATGAGCAGCGCCCTTACAGACCTGCAATCCACCACGCTGCTGCAGTTCGCCTTGTGCGTGTATGGGGTGGGAGGAGTGGGCAGTTTGGCCGCGATACGGCGGGAGAAGCTTGCTAATCTTGTCGGCTTTGGCAGCGGCACGGTGGCCGCAATCTGCGGGATTGGGGCGGCACTCCTCGCGTTGATCGGCGAACCGGCGGACGGGGCGAGGAGCTTTGATTTGTGGCCGTCCCTGATTCCCTTCGTAAGGCTGTCGGTCAAGCTCGATCCCCTGAGCGCGTTTTTTGTGCTGATCGTGTCGGTCCTCGCACTGGCACTGTCCATCTACTCCTTCGGTTATGTGCGCGGGTTTTACGGGCGGAAGAGTGTCGGGGCGCTGGGGGCTCTTTACAATGCACTGCTGCTGGCGACGACGCTGGTGTTTACGGCGGGCAACGCGCTCTTCTTTCTCGTCGCCTGGGAAATCATGGCGCTAACGGCCTATTGCCTGGTCAGCTTCGAGCATGAGCAGGCCGAGACGCGCAATGCGGGCGTGCTCTTCTTCATCATGTCGCACGTTGGAACGGGGTGCTTGATTGTTGGCTTTCTGCTGTTGTTTCAGGCCTCGGGCCAGGCGTTGGGCGATTTCAGCCCGGAGGCATACTCGTTCGAGAACTTCCGCGCACTGGGCAGCAACCTGTCGCCTGGCCGGCGGGACGCCGCGTTCGTGTTCTTCCTGCTGGGCTTTGGGGTGAAGGCCGGCATCGTGCCGCTGCACGTCTGGCTGCCGGCGGCGCATCCAGTGGCACCCAGCAACGCTTCCGCGCTGTTGTCGGGCGTAATGATAAAGACCGGCATTTATGGTTTGACGAGGGTGTTATTCGACTTCCTGGGGACGCCGCCCAACTGGTGGGGCATCACCATTCTGACGGTGGGGACCGTATCCGCGGTGTTGGGCGTGCTCTACGCGCTGATGGAGCACGATCTTAAGCGTTTGCTCGCCTACCATAGCATCGAGAACATTGGCATCATCCTCATGGGTTTGGGCGCGGCCTTGATGTTCCTGCACACAGGGCATCCGGTGCTGGCATCCCTGGCGTTGATTGCCGGGCTCTATCACACCCTCAACCACGCGATCTTCAAGGCGCTGCTGTTCCTGGGCGCGGGCGCCGTCCTGCACGCGACGCGCACGCGCAACATGGAGGCGATGGGCGGCCTGATAAAGCGCATGCCCAAAACGGCTTTCTTCTTCCTAATGGGCGCAGTGGCAATCTCAGCCCTGCCGCCGCTCAATGGGTTTGTCAGTGAATGGCTCACCTACCAATCCCTGCTGCAGGGCTTTGGCACGACGAGCAGCCTGGTGAAGCTGATGTTCCCGCTGAGCGGGGCGATGCTGGCGCTCACGGGCGCGCTGGCGGCGGCCTGTTTTGTGAAGGCGTTTGGCATCACGTTCCTGGCCCAGCCCCGCAGCGAGCAAGCGGCGCAGGCGCACGAGGCCTCCCCCACCATGTTGTTGGGGATGGGACTGCTCACCGTCGCTTGCGTGTTCCTGGGCTTGTTCCCGACGGTCTTTCTCACGGTGTTCGGTCCGCTCACCCAACAGCTCCTGGGGCAGCCGCTTCCGGGCTATTTGACCCGGGGCAACGGTTGGGTGCTGGGCAATGCGCAGGAGTTAGGCGGAACGGTTTCCACGCTGGGCATCCTTCTCACGGGGCTTTGCCTCGCTCCAGTGCCGCTGGTGTTGTGGCTGTTCTTCGGTCGGCGTACGCAGGTGCGCATTGGACCGACCTGGGACTGCGGCCTGAGGGGCCTGACCCCGCAAATGGAATACACCGCCACCGGCTTCTCCAAGCCTCTGCGCATGATTTTCAAGGCCCTGTTTCGGCCGCACCGCGAAGTCCAGCGTGAATATGACTACTCGCCGTATTTCGCCACCACCCTGCGCTTTGAGAGCCACATCGAAGAGGCTTTTGTCACGCGGCTTTACCGGCCTTTCAAACGGGCGGTGCTGCTGATTTCCCGTCGGATGCGCGTCTTGCAGGCGGGCAGCATCCAGGCCTACCTCATCTACATCTTCGTCACGCTGCTGCTCCTGTTGCTGGTCGCGTTATGAACGCCGTTATCGCCATCTTACTGCAAACCGTTTTGCTGCTGGCGCTGGCGCCGTTGATCAGCGGTTGCATCCGCAACTGGAAGGCTAAGCTGCAGAACCGCCGCGGGCCCCGCGTCTGGCAGCCGTACCTGGACCTGGCGAAGTTCCTGCGCAAGGACATGGTGATCTCCGAGCATGCTTCCTGGATCTTCCGAGCCATGCCCAAGGTGCTGTTCATTTCCACACTGCTGGCGGGGCTGATGGTGCCGCTGGTGAGCGCCTCGGCGCCGTTGAGCCTGTTTGGCGGCGCGCTGGCCTTTGTCGGCTTGCTGGCGCTTGGGCGGTTCTTCCTGGCGCTGGGCGGGCTGGACACCGCGAGCGCCTTTGGCGGGATGGGCAGCAGCCGCGAGATGACCATCTCGGCGATTGCCGAGCCGGCCTTGATGCTGGCGATTTTCACGGTGGCCATCAAAGCCGGTTCGACGAATCTGAGCCAGATGCTACTGGCGGCACAGGGCCCGACGTGGCAGTTGCTCAACCCGGCGCACGTGCTGGCCTTTGCCGCTTTGTTTATCGTGCTGCTGGCCGAAACAGGGCGCATCCCGGTGGACAACCCGGCGACCCACCTGGAGCTGACGATGATCCATGAGGCGATGATCCTGGAATACTCAGGCCGCTACCTGGCGCTCATCGAGTGGAGCGCCTCGGTCAAGCAGCTTGTGCTGATGGCCCTGCTGGTAAACATCTTTTTCCCGGTCGGCATCGCCACGAACCTGAGCGCGGTTTCACTGGGGCTATCGCTGGCCTGGTTTGTGGCCAAGCTGCTGGTGCTCGCGGCGGCGGTTGTGCTCGTCGAGACCACCAATGCCAAGCTGCGCCTGTTTCGGGTGCCGGACTTGCTGAGCGCGGCCTTTATTCTGGCCACCCTGGCGCTGCTCTCGACCTTTCTATTCCAGTAGCATGAACCCGCCCCAATCCGAACTCGCCTCCCAATGGATCACCCTGCTGGCCGCGGGAATGCTGGTGATCCAGTTGCTGATGGTCGTGCAACGCATGCTGCTGACGAACATCCGGCTTTTTGCCTTGCAGTCGGTAATGTTGGCGGCCATCGCCGCGACGGTCGCCGCCTCTCATGCCAACGCCACACACGTCTATTGGGTGGCTGGGCTGACCCTGGCGGGCAAAGTCTTCTTCCTTCCCTGGTTGTTGCACCGGCAGGTGCGCCGCATTCATATCGAACAAGAGATCGCGCCGCTGTTGAACGCCTCGGCCTCGATGCTGCTCTGCGGCGGGTTCACGCTGTTGGGCTACATTGTCGCGCGTCCGTTCACCTCCCTCGCCCACCTGGGCAATAACACGCTGGGTGTCGCTGTCACCCTACTGCTGACGGGCTTCTTCCTCATGATCAACCGGCGCAAGGCGATCACCCAGGTCCTGGCCCTGCTGACCGTCGAAAATGGCGTGATGCTCGCCGCCGTCGCTCTGACCGCCTACGGCATGCCGCTGGTGGTGGAGCTGGGGATATTCTTCGACCTCATGGTGGCAATCATGGTGCTCGGATTGCTGGTGTACCGCATCCGCGATCGCTTCTCCTCGATGGACGTCAGCAAGCTGAGCGAACTTAAAGGATGAGCGTGCTTGTTTCCATATTGGTCGCGCCCATCGTCGCCGGGCTGCTCTGCCTGTTGCTGCCTTCCCGCCGCGCGATGGCCTTGACGAACGTCCTTGGCTTTGCCGTGACGCTCGGACTCAGCCTCCAATTGCTGCCGGCGGTGCTGCAACCGCCTTACGCCGTCACGGAGTGCGATGAGTTCTTTCGCGCCGACGCTCTGAGCGCCTGGATGGCGCTCCTGATCTCGGTGGTCTCGCTCGGCAGCGCCTTGTACGCCGGGCGTTACTTCCGCCGCGACCTGGCGGCGCAGGCCGTGACGCCGGGCCGGGTGAAGGAGTTCTATGTGCTGACGCCCCTGTTCAGCGGCGGCATGTTTCTCGTCGTGCTGGCCAACAACCTGGGCGTGATGTGGTTTGCCCTGGAGGCCACCGCACTTTCTTCGGTGCTGCTGGTGGCGATTTACAACCGCAAGACCTCTCTCGAGGCGGCCTGGAAGTACGTGATCCTGGGGAGCCTGGGCTTGGCGCTGGCGCTGTTCGGCACGGTGTTCACCTACGCGGCGGCCATTGACCAGCGCGCTGCGACGGGCCTGCCCAACTTCAATTGGTCGCACCTGATGGCCATTGCCGGCCAATTGGACACGCGCATGATCAAGCTGGCGTTCGTTTTTGTCCTGGTCGGCTATGGCACCAAAGCCGGGCTGGCGCCCATGCATACCTGGCTGCCGGATGCGCACAGCGAGGCGCCCTCGCCCACCAGCGCGATGCTTTCCGGCGTATCGTTGAAAGTGGCGCTGTATGCCCTGCTGCGTTTCCACATCCTGACGACCGCCTCGCTGGGCACCCCATTCAGCCAGACGCTGCTGTTGGTGTTTGGGCTCGCCTCGATGTGCCTGGCGGCCCCCTTCATCCTGGTCCAGACCAATCTCAAGCGGCTGTTGGCGTACTCCAGCCTTGAGCATGTGGGCTTGATCTGCGCCGGCATCGGCCTCAATTCTCCGATGACCATTTTTGGCGCGCTATTGCACATGGGGTATCACGCGCTGACCAAGCCGGTGCTGTTCTTCGCCGCCGGCAACATCCACCAGACGTGGCATACCCTCCAGCTTCGACGGATCGGCACCGGCGTGGCCAAAGTGCTGCCGTGGACTGCCCTCTGCCTGGGCCTGGGCGGGGCGGCGGCGGCAGGCCTGCCCCCCTTCGGACTGTTCTTCAGCGAACTGACGGTGCTCAGCGGCGGTTTCGCCTCCGGTCAGACGGCGGCGACGGCGATCCTGCTGGGCGCGATTCTGGCCTCCTTCTGCGGTATTTTGTACCAGCTCACGCGCATCCTGCCCGGCACCCCGAAGGTTGCGCGGACCACGGACGCGTCCCCGCTCGACGGTGTGCCGACCATGGTGCTGATGCTCGGTACGCTGCTGGTCTTCAGCCTCTGGCTGCCGGCACCGCTGCTCGAAGTGGTGCGCCAAGCCGCGCGTGTGATCGGAGGTTTGCCTTGAAACCGCTGCCCGAACTCCAGCCGGCCTTGTTGGATCTGACCGAGCGCTTTGGGGAGCGCATTCAGCCAGTCCAGGTTGCCCGCCCCAACGAGGTCTATTTGCAGGCCCCAACGGAGCTCGTTCCCGGTCTCTGCGCGCAGCTTTACAGGAAGTGCAACGCCCGGTTGGTCAGCTTGTTTGCCGATGACGCCCGCGCGCATGCCGGCGTTTTCCACCTCTATTACGCGTTCGCGCTCGACACGGCGCATGGCTTCATCATCCTGCGCGTGCCGGTGTCCCCGGCGCACCCGCAGTTTACCTCGCTTACCAACGCCCTGCCGGCCGTCAACTGGCAGGAGCGTGAGATTCAGGACCTCTTCGGCCTTCGGCTTGAGGGGCACCCCAACCCGCGCCGCTGCGCGCTGCACGACGATTGGCCCGACGTGTATCCCTTGCGGAAGGACTTTGACTTGCGCGCCTCGCTGCCACCCTTCACCGGGGAACGCCATAAGTTCCGGAAGGTCGAGGGTGAAGGCGTATTCCAGGTGCCGGTGGGGCCGGTGCATGCGGGCATCATCGAGCCCGGGCACTTCCTGTTCAGCGTCGCGGGCGAGCCCGTCCTCTACCTGCAAATCCGTCTCTTCTACACCCACAAAGGCACCGAGAAGCTCTTTGAGAATATCCCGGTCACCCACGGTGTCACGCTGGCGGAGAGCATCTCCGGCGACTCCAGCTTTGCGCATGCAACCGCCTTTTGCCACGCCGTGGAGCGCGCCGCCGACCTGGAAGTTCCGCCGCGCGCCCGCGCGTTGCGCAGCGTTTGCCTCGAGTTAGAGCGCATCTACAACCACGTCGCCGACATTGGCGCCATCGCCACGGATGTGGCGTTCGTGGTCGCAAACGCTCACGCCATGAGGCTCAAAGAACGTATGCTGCGCCTTAATGAGCAGCTCACCGGCAACCGGCTCCTGCGCGGCATGGCTGCCCTGGGGGGTGTCCGTTATGATTGGAGCGCGACTCAAATCGAGGCGCTCATCCGCTTGGCGCAGGACCTCCGTCCGGAGTTTGAATCCCTGGTCGCCTTGATCCTGGAGTCCTCTTCCACCCTCGACCGGCTCGAAACCACCGGCATCCTCAAGCCCGAAGCCGCCCGCGACCTCGGCGTAGTCGGAATTGCGGGCCGCGCCTCCGGTTTTGAACACGACCTGCGCCGCGACTTCCCCCACGCGGCCTATGACCGCGTGGCTTTCCCTGTTCCCGTCTTTCAGGAAGGGGATGTGTTGCGCCGTTTGCAGGTCCGCGTAGAGGAGGTACGCGCAGCGCTGAGCATTATCGAGCAGTTGGCCGCCGCGCTGCCTGACGGGAAGGTGCGGGTGTCTCTGCCTTCGCTGCCGCCGGACGCCGTTGCGCTGGGTTACGTCGAAGGATGGCGCGGAGAGATCTTTCATTGGATTCGCACCGGTCCCGGCGGCCGGCTCGCCCGCTGCAAAGTCAAGGACCCGTCCTTGCAGAACTGGCCGGCGCTCAGCGAAGCCATCCTTGGCAACATCGTCCCGGACTTTCCCGTGGTGAACAAGAGCTTCAACCTGTCCTATTCCGGCACTGACCGCTGACCCTTGCGCCCCATCCATGTTTGACATCATACGCAACAGCCTGGTCGCTGGGATTGTCACGACGGATTATCCGCAGGCGGCCGCCCAGGTCTCCAGTCAGGCGCGCGGGCGGCCGGAGATAGATTATTCTGCGTGGAAGGACGCGCGTCCGGCCGCGGCGGCATGCCCGACCGGCGCCCTCGCCTGTGCTGACAGCGGCGGCACGCGCGCCGTAACGCTGGACCTCGGCAAATGCACCTTCTGCGGCCTGTGCGCCGAGACCGACCCCGCCATCCGCATGACGAACATCTGCGAGTTGGCCACCCGGTGCAAAGCTGACCTGGTCACCACGGTGCGCTACCAACTCGCCGCGGGTGGCACCCAGGCCGGGCTGCTCGACCGCCAGCCATTGCCCGGTAATTCTCAACCCGCCTTCATTGACGCCCTCGGCGCGCAATTGAAGGCTCGCATAGACAAAGTGCTCGGCCGATCATTGCATATCCGGGAAGTTGACGCCGGTTCCTGCAACGGGTGCGAGGTTGAGATTGTCGGGCTCAACAGCCCGGTCTACGACATCGAGCGCCTGGGCATCCACTTCGTAGCCTCGCCGCGGCACGCCGACATGCTGCTGGTTACCGGCCCGGTCTCACGCAACATGGAATTGGCCCTGCGCAAAACTTACGACGCTATGCCCGGACCTCGGTTGGTGGTGGCGGTGGGGGCCTGCGGTTGCAGCGGGGGCATCTTTGGTCAGAACTACGCGAGTCTGGGCGGTGTGGATAAGGTTATTCCCGTGGATGTCTATATTCCCGGCTGCCCGCCCAACCCTCATGCCCTACTGCATGGCATCCTCACGGCCATAGGCCGCCTATAGCCTGAGCATCCTGTCGTCAAAACCTGTGCGGTGCGGGGTGAGATGCCGCCGCTGACCCGCCGGCGGGACGCCTACGCTACTTTCACTTGCCCTGGGGTTCGGCCCATTTGCCGTGCTCGCGGATGAGGTCCACGAGGCGGTCCACGGCTTCGGCTTCGGGGATGTTGAACTTGAGGGGGGTTTTGCCGACGTAGAGGTTGATCTTGCCGGGGGCTCCGCCGACGTAGCCGAAATCGGCGTCGGCCATTTCGCCGGGGCCGTTGACGATGCAGCCCATGATGGCGATCTTAACGCCCTTGAGGTGTTCCGTGCGTGCCTTGATGCGGGCGGTGACGGTCTGGAGGTTGAAGAGGGTGCGACCGCAGGAAGGGCAGGCGACGTAGTCGGTCTTGAAGGAGCGGCAGCCGACGGCTTGTAGGATGTTGTAGGCCAGGCGCAACGATTGGCCGGCGCCGGGTTCGCCGCGGACGAGGATGGCGTCGCCGATGCCGTCGGCCAGCAGTGAGCCTATGACGACGGAGGCGCGGAGCAGGGCGATTCTGGGCTCCAGAGGCGGCATGGGCAGGCTGAGGCAATCCTTTAGGAGTATGGGGTTGTTGTGTCCAAGGCGCTTCAGCTTGGCCGAGAGCAACCGGAAGGCGGCGGTGGCAGGCATCGGCACGTCGTCCTTTACGGTCACAAGCTGCGTGCCGCAATTGATGGCGAAGTCGGTGCGGGGGTCCGCCTCGATGACGTTCAGGTCCTCGTAAACCGCCTCGGGCTTTACGTCGGCGCGTGCGGTGAGCTTAGGGGCGACTCTGTCCCAGGTGGCGCGGGTGACGACGACGCGCACAGTTTGGCTTCCACCGCACTTGATGTCAGGGACCAGCGCGATTTCCGGCGTCGAGCGGCGGGTGTAGGAGAAGGGGTCAAAGGGAAAGGCTGCGGGCTGCGGACTGCAGGCGAAAGTCGAAGTGCGCCGGCTGACGTCGGCAGCTACGGTGAGGTGCGGGATCTGGGAGAGGAGATCGCGGCAGACTTCGATTTCGCGCGGGGAGTCCTCGGTGAGGGAGACGCGGATGGTGTCGCCCAGGCCGTCGCAGAGCAGCGAGCCGATGCCGATGGCGCTCTTGATGCGGCCATCCTCGCCTTCGCCGGCCTCGGTGACGCCGAGGTGGAGCGGGTAGTTCCAATCCGGGCCTTCCCGTTCCAGGCGGGCGACCAGCAACCGGTAGCACTGGATCATGATCTTGGGGTTGCTGGACTTCATGGAGAACTTGAAGTTGTGGAAGTCGTGTTTGCGGGCGATGCGGGCGAACTCCAGGGCGCTCTCGACCATGCCGAGCGGGGAATCGCCGAAGCGGTTCATGATGCGGTCGCTGAGCGAGCCGTGGTTGGTGCCGATGCGCAGCGCGCGGCCGAGCTCTTTGCAGAGCTTCACCAGGGGGGTGAACTTCTCCTCGATGCGCGCCAGTTCGGCGGCGTATTGCTCCTCCGAGTATTCCTTGATGGCGAACTTCTTGGTGTCGGCGTAGTTGCCGGGGTTGATGCGCACCATCTCGACCCACTGCGCGGCCTCAAGGGCGGCCTCGGGTTTAAAGTGGATGTCGGCGACGATGGGAACAAGGCAGCCGCGGGCGCGCAGTTCGGCGACGATGTTCTTGAGGTTGGCGGCGTCCTTAACCGTCGGGGCGGTGATGCGCACGATCTGGCAACCGACTGCCACGAGGTCCAGCGTCTGCTTGACGCACTCGGCGGTGTCCATGGTGTCGCAGGTGATCATGGACTGCATCACGACGGGGTGGCCGCCTCCGATGATGACGCCGCCGCGCTGGGGATCACCAACCCTGACCTCCCGGGTGGGGCGGCGGAGGTGGAAATAAGGGGATGCGCAGTGCGGGGACATTGTCAGCCGCGGCTAACCGGGGATGGACGCGCCGCGCCAGCCAATCGTCCATGGCAGGTGGCAGATGACGAATTCACGGGGCACGCGTGGAAGCGGTTCAGCGGTTGGTCGCCGGGGCGGTTTGCGGCTCTTCGATGGTGACCTCCTGCTTGAACATCGAGCGGAACAGTGAATAGCGGCGCACGTCGTTGAAGGAAACGTAGAGCATGAAGCCGATGAGCAGTATGGCGAAGGCGGTGGTTGTGTATTCCACCAGACGGTTGGGCAGGGGCCGGCCAAACAGCCGTTCGACGAAGGCCATGACGATGTGGCCGCCGTCCAGCACCGGCATCGGGAAGAGGTTGATGATCGCAAGGTTGATGTTGAGCAGGACGAGGAAGCTCAGGGCCAGGCGCCAATCGGTGTTCACGTAGGCAGCGAGCATCGCCAGGATGCCCGGGGGGCCGCTCAGGTCTTTCAATCCCACACCCGTTTGCTTGGAATGGACCAGCGCGGAGAATGTGCTGACGGTGCGTTCGACCACGCTGACGATCTGGGTCCAGGGCGGGACATGCTCAATCCGGTAAATGGGTTTGCCGGGTCCGATCTCGGCGCCGATGCGGCCCACGTTGGCTTTTGGGTCGCTTTGGGGTGTTACTGTAAGCGTTTGGCGCCGACCGTCCCTCCGGACGACGATTTCCTTGGTTTCACCGGCGCACTTTCCAACCAGGCTGATGAATTGTTCGGCTCCGTGCACTGGGACCTGGGCGAACATGAGAATTTCGTCACCGGACTTCAGTCCCGATTCCTCGGCCGGGCGGTCGGGCAGCACCCGCTTAATGATCGGGTGGTCACGCGGGTCGAGATTGAGGATTTTGAGGCCGAGGGCTTCGCTCACGACCGTCGTCAGGGTGTAGGTGTTGGTGGATTGCCCGGGCCGGGCGATGACCACTTGCAGGTTGGTGCTATGGGCCAAAATGGTGGTTTCCTGAACCTCGTGCCAGGAAGTGATTGGCTTGCCGTCCACGGAGAGAATCTCATCGCCGGGTTGAATCCCGAGTTTCGCCTCCGGGGAACCTGGATCCACGTAGCCGATGATGGGGGGATTGACTTGAACGGGCATGCCGACGACCCACAGAAAGCAGGCGATGGCAATGCCAAAGACGACGTTCATCAGCGGGCCGGCAAAGGCGACCTGGATCTTGGCCCAGGGCGAAGCGGGAGGCAGCGGTTCGGCGCCTTCCGCCGCTTTGCCTTCCAAGGCCTCGGAAGTCACCATCTGCGGCAGTTTCACGAAGCCCCCGGCTGGAATCCAGCGCCAGGACCATTCCACGCCGTCGCGCATCCAACTGACGATCTTGGGACCAAACCCAATCGAGAAGCCCTCGATCTTGAGGCCGCGGCGCAACGCCATCCAGTAATGCCCATATTCATGGACAAAAACCGCGGCGCCAAAGAGCAGGAGCATCGCCACGACCACATAAACAATGTTCAATAGCCAGATCATCGGATGGGAGAACTTAGCCGGACTGGGCGCTTATGCCAGTCAATTATTTGTGGGCCATGTCAGGTGGGGGTGCTCTGGCGCCTCCCCCGCCAAGAGGTGTAAGTTCCTTAATTGCAGCAGGATACCGCAATCGGAGGAGGGAAAGGCCCAGTTTTGAGCCAAAATCGTTATAAGCCTTGCAATGACAGTGTGTTACACGGTAACTCGTCCGCGATGTCAAGGCTGTATCTACGGTGTGGAGACGGTGTGGATACGGTTAGGATACGTTGAGGTCCCCTTGGTGAAGGGGGCTTGGTTGGGGGCAGCAGCAGAGTGATTCGCGCGGTTTTCGTCGAAGGGGCGATGTAGTTTGACTGCGGTCAGTCAAGGTGGTGCGTCGTTTGTTGGCGCGTGTGAATACGTTGTCCGGGAAAGGTCCGGGCGGCGCTAACGCCTGGCCGCTTCGGCGCGCGCCCAATCGTCGGCGGCGATGATTTGCTCCAAAGTGGGGTGGGCCCTCACTTGGTGCTGGTCCATAGTTCGGCGCACAACGGCGGTGATATCCAGGAAGCTGATTTGCCGATTCACGAATGCCTCGACGGCTACCTCATTGGCGGCGTTGAGCACGGCCGGCAGCGTGCCACCTGTCTCCCCCGCCCGGCGCGCCAGTTCCAGCGACGGGAAGCGCTCGGGGTCGGGTTCCTCGAAAGTCAGGCAACCGAGCTTTGCCAGATTGGTTTGGACCCGGTCACTGGGCGCGCGGTCGGGGTAGGTGAGGGCGTATTGAATCGGCAGGCACATGTCCGGCGTCGAAAGCTGCGCCAGGATCGAGCCATCCACAAACTCCACCATGGAATGCACTACGCTCTGGGGATGGACCACTACCGACACGCGGGCCATCTCAACGTCGAACAACCACCGCGCTTCGACCATCTCCAGCCCTTTGTTGAAGAGGGTGGCCGAGTCAATCGTGATCTTCCGGCCCATGACCCAGGATGGGTGCTTTAAGGCCCGCTCGACGGTAATGGCCGGGAACTCCTCTTTGGGAGTCGTGCGAAAGGGGCCGCCCGAGGCGGTCAGCCAGAGCCGCCGGACGGAACTGGCGGGTTTGCCATCCAGGCATTGGAAGATGGCCGAGTGTTCGCTGTCAACGGTCAACACTTTGACCCTGTACTCGCGCGCTTCGCGCATGACGATTTCACCAGCCATGACCAGGATCTCTTTGGAGGCCACGGCGATGTCCTTGCCCGCGCGAATGGCTGCCAGCGCGGGCTGCAGGCCCGCAGTGCCCACAATGGCGATTAACACCAGGTCGGCCCCGGGCAAGGTGGCAAGCTTTACCAGTCCCTCCGCGCCGGTGAAGACCTCCGTGCCGGTGCCGAGGAGGTCGCGCAGTTGGCGGGCTTTTGCCGGGTCGGAGATGGAAATGGCTTCGGGCCGGTGCCTTCGGGTCTGTTCGAGCAGCAGCTCCAGGTTATTGCCCGCCGCCAGCCCGACCAGGCGGATTCGCTCCGGCAGGTCCTCGGCCACTTTGATGGTGCTGGTGCCGATGGAGCCGGTGCTGCCCAGTAGAACGACGTTCTTCATGGGGCCGTCAGCACATGTCGCAAATACAAATACATGATCGGCGCATTAAACAGCAGGCTGTCCAGCAAGTCGAGGATGCCCCCGATGCCGGGGAAGAAACGGCCCGAGTCCTTGACCCCCGCCTCGCGCTTGAACAGCGACTCGATCAAGTCACCGACCACCGCGCAGACGCTCAGGATGACCCCGAGGATTACCGCATGCCGCCAGTTCATTCCCGCCATGTTCGCCCCCAGAAAGTGCGCGAAGGCCAGGCTCGCCAGCGTCGAGGCCACAATGGCCCCCGCAAATCCTTCCCAGGTCTTCTGTGGACTGATTCGCGGGATCATCTTGTGGCACCCGATCAGCGAGCCCACCACGTAGGCCCCCGTGTCGCTGAACTTGGTGATCAGGATGAAGTACAGCAGGTAATACCGCCCCTCGACACCGGGGAAGAAACATATCTTCTGGATGAAGTTCAGCAGCCAGGGCACATACATCAGGCCGAACAGTGTCGTGGAGATCGCCAGAATGCCGGCGGTGTTGCTGCGGGACAGGAACTGCCGCAGACAGAGACCCAGGACGAACAATATGAGGAAGCTTACTTCGAAGTCGTTGACGCGCGCCGGGCTGCCTGAGGTTCCTATCTGCCCCGTCAGGTTAAGGAAGGTGCCCAGCATCAGGAGGACCCCTCCCAGGATGCCCCAGCCTTTGAAGCAAACCAGCCCGCGCTTGGCTGCCAGCCCGTAGAATTCCGCGAGCCCAAACGTTGACAGCAACAGCATCACCAGCAGAAACACGCAGTCCGCCACCAATTGGTTGCTCGAGAACAGCGCCGTCAGCACCAAGGTCCACAGGACGACAAAACTGCCCAGGCGCCGCATGAATACCTGCCGCTTAGAGGGCGCAACAGGGGCGGGCGCGAACGTGGTCATCTCAGGCATGCCGCTAAAGGCTATGTTCCCCGCGGCGGCTGTCGAGCCATTTCCTCCGGGCCTGGCGCAGCGAACTGCGCGAGGAGCGAATCAGCTTGATCTTCAAAGTCTTCCGGCTATGATCAGACACCATGATGTGCCATGTGAATTGGCTCCCGCGCTCGCGGGGATGCAAAAGAGGGGTAGTTGTTTCCATTGTGCTGTCAGCTTTGGCCTGCTTGCCGGACCAGGTCGCCTTGGCAGCTCCACCCACGGTGCAGGAACTGGTCAACCAGTTCAGCATGGCCAACTACTTCAACGTCGTTAGCAACAAGCTCTACACCCGCCAGGGCATGAACCGCGCCCCCGTGCAGGTGGGGGGAGCGGAACACGACTTATGTCGCGACGCCATTTACGATGAGTTCCAACGGGTTGGGCTGGCTCCTTACAAGGATCCTTTCTCCTACGTGGATACGGCCGGCCCCACTACGGTTCACGTCTGCAACGTCATCGCCGTCAAGGAAGGCGTCCAAAACCCGAACAACGAAATCTATGTCCTCGGCGCTCACTATGACTCTCGCGAGAACCCGGGCGCGGATGACAATGCCACCGGCGTCGGTTGCGCGCTGGAAATGGCCCGCATCTTTGCCCCCTATCATTTCGCCAAGACCATCGTCTTTGGCATCTTCGACAGCGAGGAGCGTTACGAATACGGCACCGGCCGGCACCGACTGGGCAGTCTCCGCTACGTGGACCAACACGGCACCGAAAATATCAAGGGCATGATCTCCGTGGACATGATCGGCTGGCAGGCGCCACCGCCGAACAACAACCGCGCCGGTATCCGCGGGCGGGCCAGCTTCAACGGCATCTGCAACGACCTGCTAGCGGCTCTCGCAACCTATGGTGACGGGCTTATCGGCATGATCTCCACCTCCGAAAACATGAGCGACCACTACTCCTTTGCGCAGGCGGGCATCCCGGCTTGTTGTTTGATCGAATACAATTACAACGGCAACAACAACTACCATGAGGCCAGCGATTACGTCGAGAATCCCGGCTACCTGGACTGGTCATATCTTCAGAAGATGTGCAAAGGTGCCATCGGCTACTTCGCCACCCAGCTTCAGCCGGTGGATGTAACTCCGCAGTTCCTTTCCTTCCAGCCCACCAATAGCGCCCTGCTGATTAACGCCTTAGGCCTGCAGCGTTGCCAATACGCGATTGACCTATGCACCAATCTGGCAGCGCCATTTTGGCTGCCCCTCGGAACCAATACGGCCTCCCTTACAGATGGGACATTTGCGATCCTCGACACGGAGGCTGGCAATCGTCCCTGTGGGTTCTATCGGGCACGATTTGTCGCCGGCTATGTTGGTGGCGGGGGCGTCGCTCCCAACATCACCACGCAACCGCTTCACCGCGTCGTGGACACCGGCGCGGCCACCAGCTTCGCCGTCTTGGCAACTGGCGACGCTCCTCTTACCTACCAGTGGTGGCGGAACGGCAGCGCCTTTCCGGGCGCTACCGACAGCTCTTTTACGATTCCTGAGGCCCAATCCACGCATGCCGGGGATTACTACGTCGTGGTTGCCAACTACTCAGGCAGTGTGACCAGCCGGGTTGTCTCCCTCACCGTGTATCCTGAGCAGACCGTGGCCTTTGCGGATAATCTCGACGCCGACACCTCGGCCAACTGGACCGTCAGCAGGAGTTCGACCGACACGCGATGCACCTTCAACTACGATTACGCCGCCGACGGCATTCCCTCCGCCCCCAATTCGACCGGCGGCACGACGCGCGGGGTGAAGTTCGAGGCGAACATGGCCAATGGCGCCGCGGCCGCGCTCTCCATGTCGCCCATCGGGCAGAGCTTCGAGGGAGACTACCGTCTGCGCTTCGACATGTGGATCAACGCCAACGGGCCGTTCCCCTTGGGTGGCACGGGATCCACGGAGTACATCACGGGCGGCCTTGGCACCAGCGGCGGGCACGTGCAATGGACAAAGTCCGACAGTGAGACCGATGGTTACTGGTTTGCGGTGGCTGGCGAGGGACAGGCAGTTGACACCTCAACCACTTCCGACTACGGCGCGTACGCTGGCATTGACGTGCAGGCGGCCACCAGCGGCGTTTACTTCGCCGGCACCGATTCCAACTCACGCGGCAACCTGAATGTGTATTACACCACCGCTTTTCCCGCCGGCCAGGCTCCACCGCTGCTGCAGCAATCCACCTATCCCCAGCAAACCGGCGCGTTGCAGGGAGGCGCGGTCGGCTTCGCGTGGCGTGAGGTTATCATCGCCAAACGCGGCAACATCGTGGAGTGGTCTATTGACGGAGTGAAGCTTGCCGCTTTTACTAGCGCCTCCGTGACCGCCGATAACATCTTTGTGGGGTACTGGGATCCTTTCGCGTCCATATCCGACAACTCGGCGCTGAGCTTCGGCCTCGTGGACAATGTTTGCGTGGAAGTGTCCACCAACAGCACGCCGCCGGCGGATATCATCATAGATAACCCGGCTGCCACCGTAGTTGGCGCTTGGATCACTGGCATCTCCGCGGCAGGCAGATATGGCGACGACTACTACTTCGACGACGACAAGGGGGCTGGCGCCGAGTATGTGGAATTCCGGCCGACTCTCCAGGCGAGCGGCAATTACGATGTCTACGAGTGGCACTCGGTTGGGACGAACCGCGCAACGGATGCACCGGTCGAGATTGGTTACAATGGCGGAACTCAGACCGTGAGGATCAACCAGCAGGAGAATGGCGGCACCTGGGTGCCGCTTGGCACCTACAACTTCCTGGCTGGCAGCAGCGGCTACGTGCGGATCAAGGATAACTTCACGACGTACAATGTCGTGATTGCCGACGCCGTGAAGTTCGTCTACGTGCCGTAGGGCTTCCCCGGCGCACTGCGGCGGTTACAGCCCTCCAAACCGCCGGTGTCGCCGGTGGTATTCCTCCAGGGCCGCGTAGAACTGCGGCTTGCGGAAGTCAGGCCACAGGGTCGGCGTTACCACCAATTCAGTGTAGGAAATCTGCCACAGCAGAAAGTTGCTGATCCGCATCTCCCCGCTGGTTCGGATGAGAACGTCCGGGTCGGGCACGTTACGCGTGTAAAGGTGCTGGGCGAAGATCTGTTCCGTGATGTCCGGCGGGTCCAACTCCCCGGCCTTGACCTTCTTGGCGATGCTGCGCACCGCGTCCACGATCTCCGTGCGTCCTCCGTAACTTAGCGCCATGATTAACGTCAACCCGTTGTTCTTCGCGAGGGTGGTGATGGACTTCTGCAGGTGTTCCTGCACCACCTCGGGCAGGCGGTACACCTGCCCAATGATTTCGAGCCGCACGTTATTCTTGTTCAACTCGGGCGTCTCGCTTTTGAGGTAATGCACCAGATATTTCATCAGCGCGTCCACCTCTTCCTTGGGCCGGTTCCAATTCTCCACCGAGAAGGCGTAGAGGGTCAGGTACTTGATGCCCAGCTCGCCCGAAGTCCGGATAATGACGCGCGCGGATTCAGCGCCTGCGCGGTGGCCTTCGATGCGCGGCAGGTGCCGTTGTCGCGCCCAGCGTCCATTGCCATCCATGATGATCGCCACATGGCGGGGCAGGGCCGCCTTGGCCTCGGTACTCAGATGGGCAGCCTGAGGGTTCATTCAGACCATAATCGTCTGCTCTCGCCCGGGGCCGACCGAGACGATGGCCAGTTCCGCCCCGCTCAACTCCGCCAGCGCCTTGAGATAGGCGCGAGCCTTGGCCGGGAGGGTGCTCCATTTGCGGGCGCCGTGCGTGGGGGTGCGCCACCCGGGGAACTCCGCATAGACGGGTTTGCAGCGGGAGAGCACTTCAATGTCGTTCGGCACGTAGTCGTAGCGCCGGGCGCCGTCGCGGTACCCGATACAGACCTTGATGGTCTCCACGGTATCCAAACCGTCAATGTTCGTGACGGCCAGTTCATCAATGCCGTTGACCATGCAAGCGTGGCGCGTGGCGACCGCATCGAACCAGCCGCAGCGCCGCGGCCGGCCGGTCGTCGCGCCAAACTCGCGGCCCATCGCGTGGAGCATGTCGGCAATCTCGGCATTCTCGGTCGGGAGCGGGCCTTCGCCGACCCGCGTAGTGTAGGCCTTCATCACGCCCACGACCCGGTCCATGCGATGCGGCGGGATGCCCGACCCGGTGCACGCGCCGCCCGCGGTGGTATTGGATGAAGTCACAAACGGATACGTGCCGTGATCAATATCCAGGAACGTTCCTTGCGCGCCTTCAAAGAGTATATCATCGCCCCGGCGCACGGCCTCGTGCAGCAGAATGACAGTGTTGGCCACGAACGGTTTGAGATAATCGCCCGCCTGACGGTACTCCCGGTGGATCTTCTCGAACGAGAGCGCTCTGGCGCCGAAGGCCTTCAGGATTTCATTGTTTTCCTTGATCTTCAGCGCGAGTTGCTGCTTGAACCGCTCCGGACTGATCAAGTCAATCACCCGCAGGCCCGTGCGGGCCGCCTTGTCGCCGTAAGCCGGGCCGATCCCGCGCTTGGTGGTGCCGATCTTGTTTTCGCCCTTAAGAAGCTCGCGCTGGGCGTCCAATTCGCGGTGATAGGGGAACACCACATGTGCCGTCTCGCTGAGGTAGAGATTGCCGTCAATGTGGACCCCGAGCTTGCGCAGCCCCTCGACTTCCTGGACCAGCCCTACGGGATCCACGACTACGCCGTTGCCGATCACGCAGACCTTGTTCTTGCGCAGAATGCCCGAGGGCACCAGGTGCAGAATGTACTTCTGCCCTTTGATGCGCACGGTGTGGCCGGCGTTGTTGCCGCCCTGTGTGCGGACTACCACATCCGCCTGCTCGGTCAGCACGTCAATTATCTTGCCTTTGCCCTCATCGCCCCATTGGACGCCCACCAGAATCGTATTCGCCATAGTGTAAAAACGTTATTCACTGGCCGGGCGCGAACAGGCTCGCGGCGCAGGACCGGCACGCAACAAAAACCCCAAACGCTAGTTTGGGGACAAGGCCATTGAGCTCTTGCGTTAGGACACTAGATAAGCGCGCCGCTCCTGTCAATGGCCGATAATGCCGCGTTGCTTTCACGGCAGTCTTTTGAAACAATCACCCCGGTGAAACAATCAATTGTAACCCTGGATATGGAGGGAGTGCTGACTCCCGAAATCTGGATTGCGGTGGCTGAAAAGACGGGCATCCAAGAGCTGCGCCGCACGACCCGCGACGAGCCGGACTACGACAAGCTCATGCGCGGCCGTCTCCAGATTCTCGACCAGCACGGCCTCAGACTTTCCGACATCCAGCAGGTTATCGGCACGCTGCGCCCGCTCGAGGGGGCGAAGGGGTTCCTCGATGAGCTTCGCTCCCTGGTGCAGGTCATCATCCTCTCCGACACCTTCGAACAGTTTGCAGCCCCGCTGCTTCGCCAGCTTGGCTGGCCCACGTTGCTCTGCCATCGGCTGGTGGTTGAGGGCGACCGCATCGTTGACTACAAGCTCCGCGTCGCCGAGCAGAAGCAAAAGGCCGTGGCCGCCTTAAAGCTGCTGAACTACTACGTCATCTCGGGGGGTGATTCCTTCAACGACACCGCCATGCTTAGCGAAGCCCACGTCGGCTTCCTGTTCCGGGCGCCGGAGAACGTAAGGAAGCAGTTCCCGCAGTTCAAGGCGGTCGAGGCCTATGCCGACCTGATGAGGCTGATCCGGGGCGCAATGGGCTGATCCGGCCTCTCCAGCCATCAGTGCTAAAACTGCAACTTGCCGCGCGTCACAGTGGCGCGGTGCTCTTCGGCGATCCTGGTGAGTTCGGCAACAACTTCCGGGTGCTCGCTGGCCACATCAAACTGTTCGGATGGATCTTCTGTGATGTTGTGGAGCAGCGGCGGATTGTGCTTGATGGGATCCGCCTTGCTGTAACCGTCGTGAGTGGTGAAGTGCGCTTTGAATGGTCCTTTGCGCACAGCGTAAAGCATATCGCCATAGTAATAATACTCGACCAGGCGCTTGCTCTTGCCGTTGTCGAATAGTATCGGCGTCATATCCATGCTATCCATCGGACGATCATCCGGCATCTTGCCACCCGCCAGCCGCACGCAGGTGCTGAACAGGTCCAGGCTGCTGGCAATCTCGCGGGTCACTCCCGCCGGGACTTTCCCCGGCCACCGGGCAATCGCGGGAACGCGGTAACCGCCTTCCCATGTCCCGGCCTTTCCATCGCGCAACAAACCGGCGGAACCGCCGTTCCATTTCTTCTGCAACCAGGGGCCGTTGTCGCTGGTGAAGAACACCAATGTGTTCTTCTCCAACTTGGCTTGGCGCAGCCATTTCAGCACCTCGCCCACGCTCCAATCAACCTCCTCCACCGTATCCCCGTAGCGTCCACGCGGGCTCTTGCCCTTAAACTCCGGCGAGGCGAACAACGGCACGTGCGGGAAGGTATGCGCGAAATAGAGGAAAAACGGCTTCTGCTTGTTTTGCTCCATGAACCGAATCGCTTCCTCAGTGTAACGTTTCGTCAAGGTTGTCTGGTCAACCGGGCGCTCGATAACTTTCGTATTCTGCATCAGCGGCACGTTGAAGCTGTGGAAATCCGGGTTCTGGGTCATGCTCTCCGTCCTGCGAAGCTCTGTGCTGACCCAATCGCTGTCATTTGAATAGGGCAGGCCGAAGAATGAATCAAATCCGCGCATCGTGGGCAGGTAGTCCGGCAGGTCGCCCAGGTGCCACTTGCCGATTGCGCACGTTGTATAGCCCTTGGTCTTCAAAGCGCGGGCAATCGTGATCTCCTCCGCGGGCAATCCGCCGGAATGCTTCGGATAGAGCACATGCCGGCCCGGCCCGCCAGCCATGCCGCTGCGAATGGGGAGCCGCCCGGTCATTAGCGCTGCCCGGCTGGGTGTGCAAAGCGGGGCCCCTGAGTAGAAATCGGTGAACCGCAACCCTTCAGCGGCCATCTGGTCGAGGTTCGGCGTGCGAATGCTCGGATGGCCGTAGCACCCCAGATCGCCGTAACCCAGATCGTCCGCCAGAATGATGATGATGTTGGGAGCCTGAGCCGCGTGCGCGGCATACATGATCGCACCGGCCAATAGGGTCAACCCGGCTGCAAGGATCATGGTAGTGCATTTCGTCTTGCTCATCATGACCTCGGTTCATGGCAGAATGAAATAGGACTGGCAAGCGAGTAGTTTAGTCCACGCCGTGCCTGAAAAGGTCCGCCACGCAGCCCACTTGGCCAGTATGGGTTAGAATGGTCAAACGGGGCAGGTGGGCTCAAGTCCTGCATCGCAAGCCGGATGTCCCCGTCCACGCCCGCCGACTGCCGCTCGCCCCTGGATCTTGAAGCACCCTGCCCCCAAGCCAGATAGGGCGATGTGACGGTCCCAATCCGGGGGGACTACGGTGTGTATCCCATGGGGGTCGGCCCCCATGGGATACACACTGGGGCATAACGCGTGTCACACCGTTGTCGCACCGGCAATTATGGCTGTGGGGGCTGCGGGAGGACGCACTACTGTCCTAAAAATGGACACAACGCAAATTCCCACCAGCGCGGCTATTCAGTCCAGGAATATGGGACTGTGCACATTGCCTCCACGAGCGCGTTTTCGCCCATTCAGGCCAGGTCTCTGCTTGCTTGACAGCACGGGTCCGAGGTTACAGGCTTCCGTCGCCGGGCAGAGGCCCGGAGAGATCTATGGCAATTAACCAACTTACCGACCAACTGCCAGTTTACGACAAGCGAACAGGCGCCATTCCAAGCAGCCTGCCCGCTGGCGACTTCGCATCCTGCCGCTGGTGGGTAATGCTGGGAGCCGTCTGTCACATAGTCATATTTGGGGTAGGATGTTCAGCTCCCTCGGACGTTTCCAAGTCCACAGTGGGCGATTCCAGCGTTTACACAAATCCCGTGTACGCCGGGTCTATGCCTGACCCGTCGGTAATACGGTACAAAGGGGTCTATTACGCCTTCGGAACGACCGGCAACGGGCGCACCCCGGATGACCGCATTTTCACGGCGCTGCGCTCACGAAATCTGGTGGATTGGGAGAAGCTGGGCGGCGCCTTGATTCCGCCATCACCTAATCGCCGCGCGCAGTACTGGGCGCCAGAGGTCACCTTCGACCGGGGCACCTTCTACATGTATTACTCGATGGGGGGCATTGAGACCGAGAAGTTCGAAATCCGTGTCGCCTCCAGCCGCCAGCCGGAAGGGCCCTACGTGGACACCGGTCACAAACTGGTGGATTGCCAAACCAATCGCTTCACCATTGATGCCTTCCCCTTCAAGGATGACGACGGCCAATGGTATATGTTTTACGCGCGCAACTTTCCCACCAATGAACCAGGTCTGCACCCGGGCACAGCCATAGTCGTGGATCGCCTGCTGGACATGACCCGCCTGGCGGGGGATTGCCGCGTAGTCGTGCGCGCCCGCTACGACTGGACACTTTACGAAGCCAATCGCCGCATGGACGTGTATGACGCGACCTTTAACTGGCACACCATTGAAGGGCCATGTGTGGTAAAGCACAATGGCCGCTACTACTGCTTTTACAGCGGGGCCAACTACCAGACTGCCCGCTACGGGGTGGATTACGTCGTGGCCGACCACCCGCTAGGACCTTACACCGGTCAGGGCGACCATGCCCGGGTGCTGCACAGCGTCGAAGGCCTCGTTCGCGGGCCGGGCCACCATTCCATCGTGCCGAACCCACACGGGAAGGGGCAGTCTATCCTCTATCACGCCTGGGACCCGGCCATGCGGGTGCGCTGGATGTGCCTGGACAAGCTGCTCTGGACGCCCGATGGCCCCCGGTGCGAAGGCCCCACCTGGACGGCCCAGCCAGCGCCGTGACCAGCTTGACAGCCGCCTCGACCGCAGCCGGCGCATAGCGCTTAAGGCCTGCAGCCAACACTACGTCATCCTGTTTTCGTTGTTGCCCTTCGACCTGCAGCCCGGGAAGGTATTAGTCGAAAAGTCTGCACAGGCATGCGAGCGCAACCTGAGCGGTTTCGAACGCAGACGTCCGCCATCAGCTTCAGTTTGGCGAGCTGATTGGATGCCCAATTGCAGTCATAACGCTGCGTCTGAAGCGCTTCGGCCTTGACCCATTTCGTTGGTCCGCCCACGATTTGCCCTGCAACGATCATGCCATCCTGGATCAACTTCACGTCTGGCGCCCCCAATCACTGCCCTTCACGCCCACCAATCTTCCTGCTGCTGCTGCTGGTGGCGCTTGGTTGGGCAAGCCCTTCTGCCGCCCCGGGGGCCGACCTGGACCAAGGCTTCCAGCGACCACCGGAGTCGGCCCGGGCCTGGGTGTATTGGTTCGTGATGGATGGGAACTTCAGCCGCGAGGGAATCACGGCTGACTTCGAAGCGCTCAAGCGTGCGGGCATCGGCGGAGTGAGCATGATGGAGGTAGACGTGGGCATCCCGCGGGGCACGGTCAAGTTCATGGGGCCCGAGTGGCGGGCGCTGTTCAAACACGCGGTGGCGGAGGCGGAGCGGTTGGGCTTGCAGATCACCCTGAACGCGGGGCCGGGCTGGACCGGAAGCGGTGGCCCATGGGTCAAGCCGGAGGAATCCATGCAGCACCTGGTAGCCAGCGCTGTCGAGGTCGCGGGGCCGAAGCGCTTCGACGAAATGCTGCCGCGCCCGCAGCGCCGACCGGCGTTCTTTGGCGATGGCCAGTTGCCGGCGGAACTGGAGAAGGCGAAGAACGACTTCTATCGGGACGAGATCGTGCTGGCCTTCCCAACGCCGGCGGGCAATGAGCGCATCAGCGACATAGATGAGAAAGCGCTCTACGTGCGCGCGCCCTATTCATCACAGCCCAAGGTGAAGCCATTTCTGCCAACGTCAGCGAGCTATCCGGCGCTGCCGTCGGAGGCGGTGATCGCGGCCGACCGCGTTCTCGATATCAGTGAACGCATGGGACCGGATGGCCGTCTCGCCTGGGACGTACCGGCGGGCCGTTGGACCATCATGCGCTTCGGGCGCACAAGCACGGGCGCCTGCACCCGGCCGGCACCGCTGCCCGGACTGGGCCTGGAGAGTGATAAGATGGACCCCGCTGCGCTCGAGGCGCATTTCAACGCGTTCGTTGGCGTGTTGCTGCGAGAGATCGGCCCGCGCAAGCAGAGTGCCGAGTCGGGGTGGACGATGCTGCACATTGACAGTTGGGAAATGGGCGCGCAGAACTGGACCGCCGCTTTCCGCGATGAGTTCCGCCGCCGCCGGGGCTACGATCCGGCGCGCTATTTGCCCGCCGTTACGGGTCGGGTGGTGGACAGCCTGGAGGTGACGGAACGCTTCCTATGGGACGTGCGGCAGACGGCGCAGGAACTGGTCATTCAGAATCACGCGGAACGACTGAAGGAACTGGGACGCCGGCACGGCTTCGGCCTTTCCATCGAGCCTTACGACATGATGCCGTGCTCCGACATGAGCTTCGGCGCGGTGGCCGATGTGCCCATGTGCGAGTTCTGGCTGCATGGGTTCGACACCACCTACAGCGTTATCGAAGCAGCGTCCGTTGCGCACACCTGCGGAAAGCAGATCGTAGCGGCAGAGGCGTTCACCTCTGACGACACCGAGCGGTGGCAGGCCTATCCAGGAGCGATGAAAATCCTGGGCGATTGGGCATTCAGCTCGGGAGTCAACCGCATCGTCTTCCACCGCTACCAGCACCAGCCGCAGCTCGACGCGCGCCCGGGCATGACGATGGGGCCGTATGGCGTGCATTGGGAACGCACACAGACCTGGTGGGACATGGCAGGCGCGTATCACGAATACCTCGCGCGCTGCCAGTTCATGTTGCGCCAGGGGCTGCCGGTGGCCGATGTCTGCTTCCTCGTGCCGGAGGGTTCGCCCCACGTATTCCGTCCGCCTTCATCCGCTCGCATCGGCCAGCCGCCTGACCGGCCCGGCTACAACTACGACGGCTGTGCGCCGGAGACACTTATGTCGCGCATGTCGGTCGCAGCCGATGGCCGGCTCGTATTGCCCGACGGCATGAGCTACCGCGTGCTGGTCTTGCCGGAGATGCCGACCATGACTCCGGCGCTTTTGCGGAAAGTTCGGGACTTGGTTAAGGCCGGCGCGACGGTGGTCGGTTCGCCGCCGCTGAAATCGCCCAGCTTGAGCGGCTATCCGCAGTGCGACGATGAAGTGCAGAAGCTCGCGGCAGAATTGTGGGGAGATGGATCCGGTGCTCCCCGCCTCCAGGGCCGGGTTATTCGAGAAGCCGGGAAGAATGCAGCCCGCTCTGGGAAATCCCCCGAGCCGATCAAGCTAAGTAAATGGATCTGGCACCATGAAGGCAACCCTGCCGACAGTGCCCCTGTGGGATCACGGTATTTCCGCCGCAGCTTCAATCTAGACGGTAAAGGGGACGTTGAATCCGGCCGTGTTTACATGACCGCGGACAACAGCTTCGCGCTGTGGGTTAATGGCCGGCCCGCGGGCAAGGGGAACAACTTCCACGCCGTGTCCGTGCTCGATGTCACGCAAATGCTCCGGCCTGGCGAGAACATCTTGGCGGTGGCTGCGGAAAATGGCGGCACCGCGCCAAACCCAGCCGGACTCACCGGTGCGCTGGTCGTGAAGTTCCGTGACGGTCATGTCTTCACGGTACTTACCGACAAGACCTGGCATGCGGCCCAAGACACCCAAGGCAAGTGGGCCACTGCCCGAGTGGCGGCGGGGCACTGGACCGGGGCCATGGAATTGGGCCCGGCAGGCATGGCTCCGTGGGGAGAGGTGGGACTACCGGCCGTTGAGCCGGAGCAATTCTGCGACTTCACGGTCGTGTCAGCGGTACTTAGTGAGCTTGGTGTGCGGCCAGACTTCGAGTCCGACGCCCCGCTGCGCTATACCCACCGGCAGACCAGGGATGCGGATATCTACTTCGTCGCCAACCGCGAGGAACGCCCGGTTGAGACAAGCTGCATTTTCCGGGTGGCGGGCAAAGCGCCCGAATTGTGGGATC
Organism: Candidatus Paceibacterota bacterium; assembly: GCA_035452965.1. NCBI lineage: Bacteria > Bacillati > Minisyncoccota > Minisyncoccota bacterium. The sequence continues at coordinate 46,123 of DAOTCE010000015.1, forward strand.
CGTTGACCGGCCAAACGCGCACCCTGCCTGAGTTCACTGTTCGGGATGGGCGCACGACGGTCCCAATGCGCTTCGAGCCGGCGCAGTCGTTCTTCGTTGTGTTCCGAAAGACCGAGGGCAGTGCGGGGGGGCGGAATTTCCCCAGGGAATCCAAAGTGGCCGATCTACCTGGCTCCTGGAATGTCGCGTTCGACCCCAAGTGGGGCGGGCCGCAGAACGTGGTATTCGACCGCCTGCAGGACTGGAGCAAGCGCAAGGAAGACGGTATCCGTTACTATTCCGGGACCGCGATCTACCGCAAGAGCTTCGATGCGCCCAAGAGCGTGCGCGGGCAGCGGATGCACCTGGATTTGGGCGCGGTGAAGAACCTGGCGGCGGTCCGGTTGAATGGTCGGGACCTGGGCGTAGTATGGTGCGCGCCCTGGCGAGTGGACATCACCGACTCCGCCAAGGTGAAGGGAAACCAGTTGGAAATCACCGTGGCTAACCTGTGGCCGAATCGGTTGATCGGCGACCAGTCGCTTCCCCCCGAACAGCGGCTGACCTCAACAACCTGGAACCCTTTCAAGAAGGATTCGCCCTTGCTGGAGTCGGGCCTGCTGGGCCCGGTATCGTTGGTTGCAGTCGAGGGTGCTTCGGCTGCCGAGCCAAAACGAAAACGGGCCGACGCTCAGACTGGCCATACACAAACCGCCGACTGCGCTATCGTCGAGCACCCGGGCAGCCGTCTGGTAACACTCGCGGATGCGAGGAGCAACCTGGTGCTGCGCTTGAACTACAATGGCCGTTGCCTGCTGGACCGGGTCATAGTCCGCAGCCGCGAAGTGATCGCTCCGGAAACCGGCGTGTGCAGCGCCATCCAGGTCTCGAACCACTGGTTCACCACGCGCAGCGGCATACCTGCGCCCAAAGTAGCTGTCAGCCGGAACAAGGTGACGGTGCGCGAGATTGTCTTCGGAGGCATGGGTATTCAGGTAACGGAGAACTGGGAATTCACCGTGCACCCGGATCGGATTCTCTGGCAGATCAGCCGCAACTACGGGATGGCCGGCCGGCTCGAAGATTCGTACTGCCCGGGGTGGGACTTCCGCGACATGAACACCTGGACCGGCGGGCTGCTGGACACTGGCGGCGTGGTCTGGAACAAGTACCTGGAGACCTCCAATGCTACTTACGGCGCCCACGCCAGCGCCGTCACATTTTGGAATCGAGACGACGGTGCTTGTCTTCGCATCAAAAGTGAAGCAGGCGCATCCCGCCCGCCGCCGCACCTGGCGATGAGGTTCTCACACCAGCCCTCAGGGATCCAAACTGCAAGTTTTTCGGTCACCGACAGTGAACTCAAGCCGAGGCATGACCTGCGCCGTTTCCATCCCTCCCGGCAAGACCTGTGGGCGCCATACGAGGTCAAACCAGACCAGCTAACGGTGACCTACAGCCTCCAATCGCTGGATTACGGCAAGGCGTTCGATCGAGGTTCATTCCAGGGCCTCAACGGCAAGAGCATTCGCGACTTGCTGAATACCATTGGCCGCTATGGGGTCATTGACCGTCGTATTCTCGGCGCCAACGGCTGGCGCACCGGGTTTACCTGCCTGCACGAGCAATGGTTCTCGCAGATGGGCATCGCTATTGACGATCCGGATTACCTGGCGAACTGCGCCGCCACTTTCGACTTCGAGCGGGACCACGCCATTGAGCCGAGCGGACGCGTCAAGTCACGCTGGTGTTGCCTCGCTCACGACGCCATGCCCGGCACCTACGACGCCAACGGCTACTATGAGGCGCAGTGGGGCTACCTGCTGGATTCGCAGCCCTGCTACGTCATTTGCGTGGCGGAATTGTTCGACCTCACCGGCGACCAGGAATGGCTGCGTGGGCAGAAATCCGCCTGCGAGCGCGCGCTGGATTACCTGTTGCGCCGCGACGCCGATGGCGACGGGCTGGTCGAGATGATGACCGACAGTCACAAGCAGGAGCGCGGGAGCGACTGGATTGATGTGATTTGGGCCGCGCACGAAAACGCGCTGGTCAACGCGGAGCTGTACTACGCCTTGCTCCTCTGGGCCGATGCTGAGGAGGTGCTGGGCGACGACGCGCGCGCGGCGGACTATCGCCGATGCGCCGCGAAGCTGAAGGTCAACTTTAACAGAACCGCCGCGGAGGGCGGCTTTTGGGATCCGCAAAACCAGTGGTATGCATATTGGCGGGAAAAGGACGGCTCCATCCACGGCAACAACCTCGTAACCCCCGTACAGTTCACCGCCATCGGCTATGGCTTGTGCGACGATGCGGAGCGGCGCGAGGCAATTCTGCGCCGCATCGAGAAGGAAATGCGGAATGAAAACCTGTTCTTCTGGCCGCTGAACTTCTTTCCCTACCAGCCCGGGGAAGGCCACGCCACGGTCAACTTCCCGTTCCCCAACTACGAGAATGGCGACATCTTCCTTTCCTGGGGAGAACTGGCGGTGCGCGCCTACGCCAAGTCCGATCCGGCCATTGCGGTCAAGTACATCAGGAACGTGCTCGACCGGTATGAAGCCGACGGACTGTCATTCCAGCGCTACGAGCGCAAGTCCCAACGCGGTGCGGGCGAGGACATTCTGGCGGGCAACTGCATGCCGGTGGTAGGGCTGTATCGCAACATCTACGGCCTCCAGCCTAAACACGACCGCATCTACCTCGAACCACACTTGACTCCGGAACTCAGCGGCACGCGGCTTCGCTATCAACTGCGGAACCAATCCTATCTGATAGACCTTACCACGGCTGCGACTCGCGTGGAAGTGGAGGACTTTGCGGTACGCTCGGCGCAGCCTTTTGCGCTGAGTGCGAAAGGGGATACGGCCCAGCTTTTCCCCGGCAAGTCGGGCGGACCCGCAATGACGCTGAGCCGTTCCCGTCGTGCGCCGGTGGAGATCGAACTGGACACCCGGCTTGCGGACATGGCGTCGGAGAGGAAATGGATCGTATCCTCCGGAAGCGCGGGGGTGGTTATCTGGCATGTCGTTTCTCACCTGACGCCACACGCGAAGTACGAGCTGCGTCGGGAGAACCACAAGGTCGGTTCCTTCAAGGCTGACGGTGGGGGACAAGTGGAATTCAAGTGCGAATTCGACGCCACGGAGCCGCAGCACTTCGAACTGCTTCAACAATGAGAACAGTCATTCATGTCGCATTCATGTTGCGCAGCGCGGTGCTCGTGCTGCTATTCTGCATAGCAACACCAGTTTGGGGGGGGGCCGGCCAAACTGCGGGAGGGGAGCATGATGAGCTTGCCAACGGCTTCGCCGATCCGCCCAACAGCGCCCGCCTGCGCGCGTATTGGTGGTGGCTCAATGGAAATGTCACCAAAGCCGCTATTACCCGCGACCTGGAAGAAATGAAGGCCAAGGGCTTCGGCGGCGCATTGATTTGCGATGCGGGCGGCGCGCAACAGGACGGTAACGACCCGGTGCCGCACGGCCCCACTTTCTTTACGCCCGAGTGGCGCGAACTCTACATACACGCGCTGCGCGAGGCCGAGCGCCTGGGCTTGGAGATGAGCTTGAACATACAGAGCGGATGGAACCTGGGCGGACCTATGGTCAAAGCCGAAGACGCGGCGAAGAAGCTGACCTGGTCGGAGGCCCTCATTAGCGGACCGGCCAAATACGCTGCGGCGCTGCCGGTGCCAAAAGCCCGGGAAGGATTTTATCGTGACGTCGCCACAGTGGCGTATCGGCGGACAGCCAGGGCGCGACAGCCGGCCCCGCCAAGCATCACGAGCAGTTCCTCACAGCCGGACCACCTGGCCGAACTGGCGTGCGACGGCAACTCAGACACGTATTGGGTCTCCTCGGGCACGAAGCCCGGCGAGGGCCCAACTGCGGCTCGCCCTGAGTGGATCCAACTGAGCTTTCCGCAGACAGTCCGGGGCCTGAAGCTCCATGTCATGGGAAGGCCCGGTTACGGCCCGAAGGAGTGTGAGCTGCAGGTTTCCAACGACGGCAAGACCTTCCGGTCCGAGCGTCGGTTTGGCATGGCGGACGGCGAGTCAGCAGAACTAAGCATGGTTGACGCGGACGCCTCGAACATCCGAATCGTTGTGCTGGCGGCATACGACCGGGGATCGCCTGGTGCGCCACGGAATGTGCAAATTGGCGAGATAAGCTGCTTTTGGAAGGACCATTCCCTGGGGCAGCCCGCGCGCCCGCCGCTTCAAAATTGGGAGCAAAAAGCGATCTACAAGCCTCTGCACTTTTCTGCGCCTGACACCGCGCCCCTGTTTGAGGAACTGCCGGCCACTCCTGGCGAGGAGGACACCCGGGCTGCAGATGTCCTGGACCTTACCGCGATGCTCTCCAAAGAAGGCATCTTGCACTGGGATGTCCCGGAGGGCACGTGGCAGGTTATTCGGCTCGGCTGCACGATTGGGAACCATTCGCACGTGTCAACTTGCAGCGATGGCTGGCAAGGCTACTCCCTGGACGTGTTGGATGCGGGCGCGTTCCGGCGTTACTGGGATGCGGTGGTCGAGCCGCTGATCGCCGACGCCGGTCCGTTGGCGGGGCGCACTCTCAAGTATCTGCACACGGACAGTTGGGAAGTCGAGCCGCTGAATTGGACTCCCAACCTGCGCGCCGAGTTCCGCAAGCGCCGGGGCTACGACCCGCTGCCGTTCTTCCCCGTGCTGGCGGGCCGGATCGTAGATTCACGCCCGGCCAGCAACCGCTTTCTGTATGACTTCCGCAAAACACTTGGCGACCTGGCTGTTGACAACCACTACCGCATCTTCCGCGACCTCGCACACAAACACGGCCTCCAAATCCATCCCGAGTCCGGCGGACCCCATGCGGTGCCGATTGACGCCCAGCGCTGCCTCGGCATGGATGACGCGCCTATGTCCGAATTCTGGGCCTGGTCGTGGCGGCACCGGGTCGGGGAAAGCAACCGGTTCTTCGTGAAGCAGCCTGCCTCGGCGGCCCACACCTATGGGCACCGGCTGGTGTTAGCGGAAGGATTTACCACCATCGGCCCGCATTGGCAGGAGACGCTCTGGGATAATCTGAAACCCTCTTTCGACCAGGCCGCCTGCGAGGGCCTGAACCTGTTGGTCTGGCATGCGTTCGTGTGCTCCCCGGAGGAGATGGGTCTGCCGGGGCAACAGTATTTTGCCGGAACTCACTTCAATCCAAACACGACGTGGTGGTCGAGGTCCGCCCCCTTCCTGGCCTATCTCAATCGCTGCCAGTTCATGCTGCAGCAGGGCCTGTTCGTCGCGGATGCCTGCTACTACTATGGCGACCACGTGCCGAACTTCGCTCAGCTCAAACGCAGCGATCCGGCGCATGTGCTGCCCGGCTACGATTACGATGTCGTGACCGAGGATGTTATCCTCAAGCGCATGTCCGTGCGGGACGGCCGAATCGTGCTGCCGGACGGGATGAGTTACCGTGTGCTTGCGTTGCCGGATCGGCCCGGCATCTCGCTCGCGGTGCTCAAGAAACTGGAGAAGATGGTCAAAGCCGGCGCGACCATCGTCGGCCCCAGGCCTGCGCAAACCTATTCATTGAGCGGGTATCCCAAATGCGATGCCGAGGTGGTCCGGCTCGCGGATCGGTTGTGGGGGAACGATCGGCAGGTGAGCGGCATAAGGCGCTATGGCTGTGGGCGCGTGATCTCCGGGCAGACTCCCCGCCAAGTGCTCGGTGGTGATGGGCTCAAACCGGACTTCGGCTTCCGGCTGCAGCCGCAACCCACAACCTTGGACCCACAAGCCCCACCGGTGCTGGATTACATTCACCGAGCCAGCCGCGAAGCGGACATCTACTTTGTGGCAAACCGCTCCAACTGCTGGCTGAAGCCGGATTGCACCTTTCGCGTGGCCGGCAAAGTCCCCGAGCTTTGGGACCCACTGACCGGAAGCAGCCGCCTCGCCGCGGTTTACACGCGTAGCGAAGAAACCACCACGCTGCCCCTTCAGTTTGCGCCGTATGGCTCCATGTTCGTGGTGTTCCGTCAGCCAGCCTCACCCAAGTCCGTCGCCACTGGTCAAACAGGTTCGAATTTCCCGGCCTACTCGGAGCCGCACGAACTCTCCGGAGCGTGGACTGTCCAGTTCGATCCCAGGTGGGGCGGGCCGGAATCGGCGGTTTTCGACCAATTAGTCAGTTGGCCCCAGCGATCTGAGGAAGGCATCAAGTATTATTCAGGCAAGGCGACTTATCACAAAACGTTTGACCTGCCGGAATCGCTGCGTCGTGATCGCCACCGCTTGTCGTTGGACCTGGGCGATGTCAAAAATCTGGCCACGGTGCGTCTTAATGGAAGGAACTTTGGCACGTTGTGGGCAGTCCCCTTCCGCGTGGACGCGACCGAGGCCATCAAACCGACCGGAAACAAACTCGAGGTGGAGGTCGTTAACTTCTGGCCCAACCGTATTATTGGAGACCAATTCCTCCAGCCGGAGAAGCGCTTTACGCGCACCAATATCCGGAAACTGACCAAGGACACGCCGCTGATGGAGTCCGGTTTGCTCGGCCCGGTGCGTATTCTGGTTGAGGAACGTTAAGCCTCAGGCGGTGTTTGATGGCCTACCCGGAGCCTTCGGCCAGCAACTGATTCAGCTTGCCCATGACGGCGAAGGCGTCGGCGACATAAAGCACGTCAGCCTTGCCTCGCGCCCAGCCGCAGTTCGGATCGAGATTGATGGCGCGGCGCTCAGCAATGAAGCGCCAGCCAACCGTGTGTGGCTCTTCCCCATGACAGCACGTGGCCAGCCCTTTCGGGTGCCGGGGCGTGGAGCCGGTTTGGCCTATTTGATTAAGATGCGTCAGGAAGGACAGCACCGCCTGCCCCTCGCCGCCCAAGTCTACCAGCGACTTGCTGCTGCCAAGCGAGGCTCGGGAGAGCTTGAGGCAGTCGAGAATTAACTGCTCGGCTTCCTTGACGTGCGCCTGACTGTCGGCCTGTTTCTTTGTCCAGCCGGCGCCAGCCACCAGTAGCAAATTGGCGTCGGGCCGTATCGTTTGAGCATCAGCCGCCGGTTCGCGCACCCCAAGCACAGTGGTACGTTTGCAGGTTTCAGACAGGCTGACCGGAATAGCCTGCACGGCTGCGGTCCCGGCGGCGCCTTCCCAGGCCGGTTGACTGCCGGGATCAATGAGGATAAACCACGGCCTAAGAGTCCGCCGCAGGACGGCTTCCATGCGCTGGCGATAGTACCAGCGACTGATTGACGGCGCGCCGTTGTCAGCGGCGAGCCCGGTTACGTGCGTGTCCGCTCGGCCGCCCAGCCGTTGGGCAACGCCCGGCAGGGCCCTGTTCCAACGCGAGGTCGCTGGTGCCAGGACCAGGGTAGCCTGAGCGGCTTTGGCGAGCGCTTCAACCGCAGCGGCGTCCGTGGCGTAGCGCGATTGCGAAAAGTCAGGGCCCGCCACACCCAGAAAAGCGGCAGCCCCGCAAGCAGCTATGCGGTCGGCGGCGGCCTGCACATCCCGGCCAACCAGGGCCACGATCAGTTTCGAGTCGGCCATGCCGGCACACAGGGTCTTAGCCGCCCCCAGGGCTTCGAGCGCGGGCTTGGCCAGCGAACCATCGGTTTCGATGTGGGCGAGGAGAAGAATTGTTTCCATAACGGGAAAATGCTAAAGGGGGTGATAGAATGTTGGAGTGATGGAGCCTCGGCGCGCGCGCCAATTCGCAGACATTACCTTCTTATCCATTGGACAAGCTCCTGCGCGATCTCATCTGGAGACTTATCTTTCACGATCCTGGTCGTGCGCAGTTGCTTCGGCAACGACACGCTGGCGAAGGCCAGGCCTTCGGCGGCGAGTTTAACAGGCTTCGCCCTTTGCAGGGCGGGCATTACGGCGCGCATATTAGCCATGCCGATCTGCGGATTATTTCTAGGTTCCGGAAGATTGCCGGTCGCCCAGCCGAGCAGGGCAGGAGGCCCTGCGCAGCGTGAAACCTGGTGCTTTCCACCTTCAACGCGTTCGAGAATTTCCAGCGATCCGTCGGCGCTCACCTTCAACTCGTCCACGCCTTGGAACTGGTCCAGGATGCCTAAACGTTCGCCTACCATCTGCATCGTCGCACCGGCGCCGCGCGAGGCGGACTCCCAGCCGCCAAACACGAGCAGTTTCGTGCGGTCGAGCCCGGCGATCCCCTGGATGGCCTCGGCCAGCACTGCGGCGACTTCCGCCGCCTCGGCAAATCCGCTCGCCGGGCCGTCGATGGCAATGAGTTCAAAAGGCACCTTTTGCGCGACAGTCATCATCACCTGCTGCAGCTTGGCTTTAGGGCCGAGGCTCACGAGCCAGACTTTGCTGCCGGGGGTGTTCTTCGCCAGGTTGGCTGCCTCATACAGTGCGTGGCTTGCCCACGGGTCGAGGACGGCGGGAAGCATCATCTCATTCTTCAACGCGGGACCAGTGGAACCGGTCACCGGCTCCAGGGTTTGGAGCGGGTCCGGCACAATAGTGCCACAAACAACTATTTGATATGCGGTGGTCATGCGCCACGGATCATCTTGAGTTTTGAGCCCCTTGGGAAGCCTGAAACGCGTAGGATGCAATCGGCGGAGCAGCTGCAGCCGTCACTTGCCAGTAAGGTGACCCAAACTGAATTGGCGTCCAACGGTCCTGGGAAAGCGTCTTTCCAACTACCAGCGATTCCATTGAACGCAAACCCGGCGTGCCTGTCTATTATGGTGTTAGGTTTGTTGGTTTTGTTAGTGGTTTCATAGGTGCAACCTGGCTTCGGCTGGGTGCACCTTCTTTATGTCCAACCGCCACTTTGGTCTTGCGGAGTTTTCGAGTGCCGGTAGCGTCTGCAGGCGTCTTTGAAATTGGCCCCTACATTGGTCATCCTGGCCGCCGGCATTGGTGCCCGCTACGGCGGATTGAAACAGATAGAACCCGTTGGCCCGGCCGGGGAGGCCGTCTTGGATTACTCGGTCTTTGATGCGAGGCGCGCGGGTTTTGGCAAGTTCATCTTCGTCATCCGCCGCGACGTCGAGCAGGATTTTCGGGACAGCTTTGGCCGGCGCTTCGCCAGGCACGTGAATATCGATTATGCCATCCAGTCCCTGGACATGGTGCCGCCTAACTGCTACGTCCCGCCCGATCGTCAGAAGCCGTGGGGAACCGGCCATGCCGTGTTGTGCGCCGCTCTGTTGCTGGACCGCCCTTTCGCGGTCATCAACGCGGACGACTTCTACGGGGCGGAGTCCTTCGGCGTGCTCGCCCGGTTCTTGACGCAGACCGCGCCCTCCAATCCCGACCTGTTCGCGATGGTGGGTTTCCAACTGGACCGCACACTTTCGGAGCACGGCACCGTGGCGCGGGGCCTCTGCCAGACGGATGAGGAGGGATACTTGACATCCGTTGAGGAGTTGACCGCCATCGAAAGACAGCCCATTGGCGCCCGCAACCGGGAGGCTGATGGCAGTTACCGTGACCTGACCGGGCTGGAGACTGTTTCGATGAATTGCTGGGGATTTACACCGAAATTGCTGCCCGGCCTGCGCTGCTTATTCAGCGAGTTTCTGGCCCGCAACCAGGCCAACCTCAATGCCGAGTTCTACCTGCCCACGGCCGTCAATGCGCTGATGCGGGAGGGGCTTGTACGAGTTACTGTGTTGCCAACATGGTGCCATTGGTTCGGCGTGACCTATCGTGAGGACCGCGCGGTGGTAGTGGACAGCATCCGGGCGCTCATTCGTGCCGGCAAGTATCCAGCACGGTTGTGGGGTTGAACCCCCCTATGTCTGAGAGCCAGCCGAGACACGATCTTCGCTCTGTCGCCGCGCACTTCCAGATCTACGGCGATTTCCGGGAAGCCGCGCCTTACGGCAGCGGCCACATCAACGACACCTACGCCGCCGTCTTCAATCAATCCGGCAGCTCGATGCGCTACATCTTCCAACGCATAAACCACAACGTCTTTAAGAACCCCGCCGGTCTGATGGTCAATGTCGAGCGTGTCACGACGCACATCCGCCGCAAGTTGGAGGCGCTTGGTGCGGATCAGATCTCCCGGCGCGTCCTGACGCTGGTGCGCGCGAACGACGGCAAGTGCTGCTATGCGGATGCCGCAGGCAACCACTGGCGCTGTTACCTGTTCATTGAGCACGCAACGAGCTACGACCGGATTGAGACTCCCCGGCAGGCATTCGAGGCAGCCCGGGCGTTCGGCCAGTTCCAGAAACACCTTGCCGACCTGCCGGCACCTCGACTGGAGGACACCATACCCGACTTCCACCACTCACGCAGGCGCTTTGACGCGCTGCGCCAGGCGATCGAACGGGACGCCTGCAATCGGGCCGCCGGGGTAAAAGCGGAGATCGGGTTCGCGCTGCGGCACGAGCCGCTCGTGGATGTGCTGCTGGGCCTGCAAGCGCGCGGCCAACTCCCGGAACGAGTAACGCACAACGACTGCAAGCTCAACAACGTCATGCTCGATGACGCCACCGGCGAGGGCATGTGTGTGATTGACCTTGATACGGTTATGCCTGGCCTGGCCCTCTATGATTTCGGCGATATGTGCCGCACAGCCGCATGCCCAACGCTGGAGGACGAGTCCGACCTCTCCAGGGTCGAAATGCGCATGGACATGTTCGAGGCGCTGGTCGGTGGGTACTTGGCGTCCGCAGGCCAGTTCCTGACTCCTGTCGAGAAGGACCATCTCGTGTTCTGCGCCAAGCTTATTACCTTCGAGATTGGCTTCCGATTTCTGGAGGACCATCTGCGGGGCGACCTCTATTTCAAGGTCCATCGTCCGGGCCAAAGCGCGGACCGTGCACGGGTCCAGTTCAAGATGGTGGACTCATTCGAACGCAACGAGGTGGCGATGCGCAAAGTGGTGGAGGTGGCCGAGCGCCAAGTCGGGCGACAATAGTTAATCTCGGATTTACGGGAAGTTCCAACGGTCGTTTTCACCCCTATATACCGGATGACCAATGCACAGTGAATAGAAGGTCAGCAATGGTCCCGGTCCAAAACAATCCTGGCCCCCCAACTCGTGCACTGTCCACATTTTGGACAGTTGTGCCGCCTGTCTGCTTTCTCCAGTCCCAGAAAACGCCGGTCTCCTTGGCTTGCGGATGCGGTAACAACATGGTGGCGCTACGGTGTGTATCCCATGGGGATCGCTCCCCATGGGATACACACCGTAGGCTAACCGCACTAACAAGCCATCCTCCAGCCCACCACAAGCCAATGCGAGGGTATGGCCACCCTGACGACGGTGTCGCCCGTCCAGCGAGGGTACCGGCGGTTAGAGGGGCCGCCCGAGAAGACAAATCGCCATCGGTATTCTCCGGGAGTCCGCAAAGAACCAATGAGTAGTTTCAAGTTGGAAGTGCCTTAGCGTGACGCATGTCCTGCTTGCGGGAATTCGAGGAGGTCGCCAAGCCATTTGCGCATTGCACAGTCGCCAGTTTGCTCTATAACTAGGCAATGAAGCTGCGCCATTCAGTTCCCGCCTATTGCAGCCTGCCTCCGGGTTAATGACATTATGAAAGCCTGGAAGGACTTAGCGTGCAGCAACCGCCGGTTGGGGAAAATGCGGCTTTCCCGGATGATTGTCGTGGTGACAAGCTGGGGCATGCTGGCGGCGAACATGGCGCCGAAGGCTGGCGCCGCGCAGGGTTGGTGCAAGATCCCTTCACTCGCGGCAGGGAAGGTCTTTCGCGCCGGAGCCAGCGCCACGGACGTCACGCCGACGAATTTGCCTGTCATTGTCAATGGCGGCTTCCTGACCCAAACCGCCGGCACGATTCACGACCGCTTGCATGTGCGTTGGCTGGTGCTGGATGATGGGCGAATGCGCGTGGCATTGGGTGTGTTGGACACGTGCCTGATTCCCGCGGAATTCGCAGACGCGGTAAAGGAGCGTGCGGAAAAGCTCACCGGAATCCCGGCAGACCGCATCATGCTCTCTGCTACGCACACTCACAGCGCTCCGTCGCTGATGCGATGCCTGGGCACCGAAGCTGACCCACACTACCCGGCGTTCCTGCTGCCCCGGATTGTGGCGGGCTTGCAACACGCGGCGGCCAATGTCGGCCCAGCCCGCGTCGGTTGGGCGGTCGCGTCGGCGCCGGACCACACGCACACGCGCATCTGGATTCGACGGCCTGACAAGATGCTGCCTGACCCATTTGGCGACCTGACCGTCCGCGCCAACATGCATCCCGGTTACCAGAATCCGGACACTGTTGGAGTGTCGGGGCCTTCGGACCCGGCGTTGACCCTGCTGGCAGTGCAATCACCCGAGGGCCGGCCTATTGCCGTTCTCGCGAACTATTCGATGCACTACTTCGGCGCGCCCGCCATCTCGCCGGATTACTACGGTGTGTTCGCGCGCAAGATTGGACCGCATATCGGCGCGGTGGACGCGGAGCGCGCCTTCGTCGGCATCATGTCGCAGGGCACCAGCGGCGACCAGCATTGGATGGATTACAGCCAGCCCAAGCGCGCGGTTGAGATAGACGCTTACGGCGGTGAATTGGCGCAGATTGCCGCCGACGCATACAGAACGATTACGTTCCACGATTGGGTTCCGCTAGCTATGCGCGAGAAGAAGCTGCGGCTCGGAACGCGACAGCCGGATGCGAAGCGACTGGCGTGGGCGAGCGACCTCGTCGAGAAGCTGAATGGGCGTCCGCCGCATTCGCTGCCGGAGGTGTATGCGGGAGAGCAACTCTGGCTGAAACAGAACCCCAGCCGCCCTGTGAGGCTCCAGGCCCTGCGGGTTGGCGAACTGGGCATTGCCATCTGGCCGTGTGAGGTCTTCGCCATCACCGGGCTGAAGATCAAGGCCCAAAGCCCGCTCCAGCCGACGATGAACATCGAGTTGGCCAATGCTGAGGAGGGTTATGTGCCCCCGCCCGAACTGTATCCCTTGGGCGGCTACAACACCTGGCCCTGCCGCACCGCTGGGCTGGAAACGAACGCCGAACCCAGGATGGTCGAAGCGTTGCTCAGTCTGCTCGAGAAAGTCAGCGGTCAGCCGCGCCGCAAGGTCGCCGCCTCGAATGGCGCTTACGCCCAGGCGGTGCTGGCAGACAAACCCCTGGCGTATTGGCGATTCGAGGAATGGAGCGGCCCTATCGCGCTGAACTCCGCGGGAACGCGTCGGCACGCAACGTATGAGCCGGGCGTGGCGCGATGGTTGGAGGGACCGCAGTCACCGGCATTTTCCGGACCAGGCACCATGAACCGATGCCCGCATTTTGCCGGCGGCCGGCTGGTGGCAAACCTTAAGAAGCTTAGGGAAAGCTACACGTGCGAATTATGGTTTTGGAATGGCCTGCCTAACGACTTGCGCCCGGTCACTGGGCACTTATTCGGGCGCGGCGGGCAATCCCTCGCGCTCGGCGGCACGAACAGCACGCCCGGCACGCTGGTGTTCGGCCCACTGTCGGGCCGAACTGTGATCAAATCCAAGACGTGGAATCACGTGGCGCTGGTGCGGGATGGCTCACGCGTGGCGGTTTACCTGAACGGGAACCCTGCGCCGGAAATCACCGGAGCGGCCGCGCCCGAGAAATCGCCGGACATCTTCCTTGGCGGACGCGGCGACAAGGAGGCAACATTCGAGGGCCGCCTTGATGAGGTCGCCATCTACAATCGAGCGCTGTCGCCCCTGGAAATCCAACGTCACTATCAAGTGGCCAACGCCCCCGCTGGCACAGTCGCGCTGAACCCGTAAGTCATTTACTGCATGAATCCCCACTGCAGTCTCCAAACCAAACAAGAAGCCTCACCAATGAATGCACCTATGAAGACCCAAATGAATCGTCGTGATTTCCTGAGAAGCTCCACCGCCGCCCTGGCGGCCATCAGCTTGCCAGCAATCATCCCCGCGTCGGCCTTCGGCGCCGGCAACAAGATCGCTCTGGGCTGCATCGGCGTCGGCGGGATGGGCACGGGGAACATGAAGAGCTTCCTGGCGCTCGAGGACTGTCGGGTCGTGGCCGTTTGCGACACCTACGAGGACCGCCGCCAGAAGGCCAAGAATCTGGCGGACACGCAGTATGGGGACAAAGGCTGCGCAATGCACGACGACTACCGCGAGGTGATCGCGCGGAAGGACATTGACGCGGTGATGATCGCCGCGCAGGACCATTGGCACGCCCTGATCGCCACCGCCGCAGCCGCCGCGGGCAAGGACATGTATCTGGAGAAACCGATGGGCACATCAGTCGAGCAGAGCCAGAAGATTCTCCGGGCCGTTCGCAAGCATAAGCGCGTGTTCCAGGCCGGCACGTGGCAGCGGTCGCAGGGCAAGTTCCGCCAGGCCTGCGCCCTGGTCCGCAACGGCTACATCGGCAGTCTGCGCGAAATGCAGGTTGGCGCGCCCGGCCCGCAATACCAGCCCAAGTATGCCGGCTCCCTTGAGCCGCAGCCGGTGCCCGCGGGTTTCAACTGGGAAATGTGGCGCGGGCCGGCGCCGGCCAATCCCTACAATCCGGGCCGCGTCGCGTGGCCGGATTGGTATCTCATCTGGGACTATTGCGCCGGTTTCATCTGCAACTGGGGCGTGCATTACCTCGACATCGCCTACTGGGGCTGCCCGGCGTTGGCGACGGAGCCGTGCGAACTCGAATGCCAGGGCGTCTATCGCAAGAAAGGCTTGACCGACAATATTGAGAGCTGGAATGCCACCTTCACCCTCGCCAGCGGGGTGAAAATGGTCTTCACCGACGTTTCCACCGAGCAGGAGGAGAAGACCGGCACGCGGTTCATTGGCGACAAGGGCTGGGTGCATGTGAGTCGCGCCGGCATCCGGGCCGAACCGGAATCATTGCTGCAGGTCAGACCGAAGGCCGGCGAGACGCACCTCTATGAGGTGCCGGGAGAGGATGTGACGATCGTCAGGAAGGAAGGTGGCGATCGGGCCGCCTTCAAGGAGCTTAACCACGGCCAGAACTTCCTGGATTGCGTCCGCAGCCGCAAGGACCCGATCTCGAATGTTGAGGCGACGCATGTGGCATCCTATCTGGGCCTTATCGCGGAAATCGCGGCGCGGCTCCAGACGCGGTTGAAATGGGACCCTAAAAAGGAAAAGTTCATCGGCAATCGCGAGGCCAATCAGCGGCTAAGCCGGGCGCTGCACAACGGTTGGAAACTGTAAAGAATGAAGTGGCGCCAGCCAGACAAACCACAGCGCGCCTCGGCGGGCTATGGCTGAGTGACCGGAAAACCAAAACAAAGGAATCAACAGCATGAGCAAGATCTACATTGGACTGAATGCGGAATTCTCGCGCAGCTCGGACAAGCCATTCGAGTGGGCGGTCCAGAAGGCGGCGGAGATGGGATACAAGTATTTTGAGCCGATGGTACACCTGGGCCGGGAATTGATGAGCGAAGCGGGCTATTTTCACACCGTTTCCATGTTCGACGATCCCTGGCGCATCAGGGAGGCTTGCGACAAGGCGGGGCTGAAGATATCGGGCCTTCAATCGCACGGCCCGCTGGGCCGGCCCGACGTGCACGGCGAATACATCAAGCTCGCCATTCGGGTCGCGGCCGAAATCGGCGTGCCGGTCATCAACACCGACGAAGGGATCAAGGCCAAGTGGACCACCGAGGAAGAAGACTTCGTGCTGATCAAATACACGCTGCAAGAGGCGGCATTCATTGCCGAGCGGCGGGGCATCAAGATCGGCATCGAGCCGCACGCGCAATACTCGCGCCATCCCGATGGCCTCGACCGCATCTACAACCTGGTCAAGTCGCCTGCCATCGGCATCAACTTCGACACCGGGAATGTCTACCTGTGCGGGCACGATGTCTATGCGTGGCTGGAGCGCGTCGCTTCCCGGCTCGTTCATCTCCACGCCAAAGACATCTCCGTGGCGCACTCGGACGCCGAGCGCGGCAAGGTGACGGGAACGCCCGTCGGCTGCGCCTGCGGGGAGGGAGTGCTCGACTGGGCACGGATCATCCGGATCGTTAAAGAGAAGTGTCCACGCGACATTGTGTTCTCGGTTGAGTGCGGCACGCCCGCGCAGGCGGCCAAGAGTCTCGATCACCTCTCGAAATTGGTGTAAGCCGGCGGGCGCAGGGAGTGGCGCTTGTGTCACTACCGGTTTGACCTGTGTGTTTAGCGTAGCGCAGGCGTCCTCGCCTGCGGGCTCCGGCCGCATCTCGCCCTCGGTTTGCATCCGCGCACCGACATGGCGCGCCAAACCGCAGGCGGGGACGCCTGCGCTACGCTAAACACATACGGTTTGACCTGCTGGTGCTGCCAGGCGCCAGAGTGACTGGTGGCACGTAATACGGCGGCTCTTTCTCGTTTACAGCGCCGCCGGTTTTCTGCACGGTGGCGGCATGAAACGACTCGTTCTGCTCCTGCTTGCGTTCGTTTGCACCCCAACTTTCGCCTGGCGCCTGGCGGCAGCGCCGCCCAAAGCCACCGAGTTTCACCGCCTGTCGCTGGCGGAGTTCCGCGACAAGATGATGGGCGGCTGGGCAGGCCAGATCGCCGGGGTTTGCTGGGGCGCGCCGACGGAGTTTAAATACAAGGACCAGATCATTCCTTTGGACCACGTGCCGGTTTGGAAGCCGTCGCTCATCAACAACGCGTTTGGACAGGACGACCTGTATGTCGAGATGACCTTCCTGCGCACGCTCGAGCAGTATGGCCTGAAGGTCTCCATCCGCCAGGCTGGCCTCGATTTCGCCAATAGCGGCTATCCGCTCTGGTGCGCAAACAAGGCCGGACGGGACAATCTTCGCGCCGGCATTGCTCCGCCCGATTCCGGCCACCCAAAGTTCAACAAGTGCCCGAACGACATTGATTACCAGATCGAGGCCGATTATTCGGGCCTGATCGCGCCGGGCTTGCCGCAGTTTGCCATCGAGATGGGCGAGAAGTTCGGGCGGCTGATGAATTACGGGGATGGCATGTATGCGGGGCAATTTGTCGGCGCGCTCTATGCCGCGGCCTTCTTCGAGAGCGACCCGGTGAAGATCGTCGAGACGGCGCTGCAGGCCATTCCGGCGGAGAGTCAGTATGCCGAAATGGTCCGGGACCTCGTTGCGTGGTATCGTGCCGACCCGAACGATTGGGAGAAAGCCTGGCGGCTTTGCCAGAAGAAATACCGCGAGAACCCGGACTACCAGAAGGCGTCAAACGGGGGTATTGACTGCAAAATCAACGGCGCCTACGTGTTGCTCGGCCTGCTTTGGGGCCAGCGCGACCCGGACCGCACGATCATCATCTCCATGCGGGGCGGCCAGGATTCCGACTGCAATCCGTCCAGTTCGGCTGGGGTGCTGTTCACCACGATGGGCTTTGCGAACCTGCCGGAACGATTCACGAAGGAGCTGAACCAGACCAACATCTTCAGCCACACGGTTTACAGTTTCCCGAAGCTCATTGCCGTTTGCGAGAGCCTCGCCCGGCAGGTCGTCAAGAGCGCCGGCGGCAAGGTCGCTCGCGAAAGAGGCGAGGAAGTCTTCTATATCCCCGCGCGGGCGCCGCAGCCGAGCAGACTGGAGCTGAGCTGGGCGCCCGGCCCGATTGCGAACAGCCGCTACACACCCGCCGAGATGTCAAAGATCAAGGTAGGCAACTCGCCCGCGCAGATGCACGCGGCGCTGGAGAAGTTCGCGCCTGGCTGGCAAATCACCAACTGCGGCCCCGACATGGACCCCGGTCTGCGCGCGGATTGGGGCGGCAAGAAGAATGTGCTGGTCACACATCCACTCGACGACCATACCGGCTGTGTCCTGAGCAAGAAGACCAAAGTGCCGGCGGGCAAGAAGGCCACGCTGCGACTGGTTGTCGGCCATGACCCTCAGGGCGACTTCGACCTCATTGTGCGGGCGGATGGCAGGGAACTTCTGCGCAAACCCGTATCCAAGGCCACTGCTACCAGCGACCCTTGGTTGGAGCAGGTGGTGGACATCTCCGGATTCGCCGGCCAGAAGGCGCCAAAGATCGAGCTGATCAATCAGCCCTCTGGATGGTCTTTTGAGGCGGCCTATTGGGCGGAGATTTCGGTTGTGACGGAGTAAGGCGTCCGGCGGAAGGGACTACTGCCTCGGGTTAAGGCGGAAGACGCGATTGATGGATGGCGGAATCTCGTCCGGGCGGTGCGTGACGTAAATAACCGTGGTGGCGCGGCTGCGAATAAGGCCGTCCACAGTGTTGACGAAGAAGCGCCGGTGCGCCGAATCAAGGCCCTGGCAGGGCTCATCCAGGATAAGCAGGCGGGGGCATTTCACCAGGGCGCGTGCGAGCAACACCATTCGCTGGAGGCCCGCCGACAGAGCGAAGAGCGGCTCCGAAGCGCATTCGAGCAGGTGAAACCGCACCAGCCAACGCCGGACAGCGGCGCGCTGACGCGAGGAGGGGCGCTCGAACAAGCCAATCGCGTCGTAGAGACCGGAGGCCACCACCTCGAAGCAGGTCACCGAATCGGTAAAGTGAAGGTGCAGCTCGGGCGAAACCCAGCCTATCGGCCTCCTGATCTCCCAGACAGACTCTCCCCGGCCACGCGGCTGGCCAAAGACGGTGATATCGTTGGCATAGACCTGCGGATTATCTCCGATAATGAGACTGAGCAGAGTGGTCTTGCCCGATCCGTTGGGGCCAAGCAGCGCCCAACTTTCTCCGGCGCGGACGATCCAGTTGACGTCGTGTAAAACAGTGATGTCTCCGTAGCGCACCGTGGCATTGCGGAGCCGGACCACCTCGGCGCCTGCGCGGGCAGGGGTAGATCTGGCGGGCCTATCCATTCCCTTGCGCAGCCCAGCTGTTTTAGACAGGCAAACAGGCCGCCTGCAATGGGGCAGCGATAGGATGTCCGCTCGCGAGCCGGCGGCGACAATCCGGCATTCGGCCACGCAAAGCACGTGGGTCACCTGGCGCGGGAGGTCTTCGGGCCGCGTCGCAATGAGCAGTATCCGCAGAGGAGTCTCCATGAGCCTTTCCAGAACAACGTGGAAGCGGGCGCGGGTACCGGCGTCCAATCTGGCGAAGGCCTCATCCAGAATGAGCAGCCGCATGGGACGCGACAACCCTCGCGCCAATTGGACTCGCTGCCGTTCGCCGTTGGAGAGAGAAATGAGGCGGCGGTCCAGAAAGGGTCCGACCCGGAGCAGAGCGACGGCGCGACGCATCCGGCTTTCGAAGCGGGGGCGTGCGTGTAGATGCTGTGCGGAGACCTCGAACGGATTGACCTCCATGACTCGCTCGTAAGACAGGAAATCGCGCACGCGCAAGGCGTTCTCGTCGTCGAGGCTGTTCCAGCGAGACTGGACAACGGCGTCGAGGTTTTCGGCCTTGCGGTGCTCGAAGGAGACGTGGCTGATGGCTTCCTCGGGCGCGAGTCCCGGCAGCGGCCTGAATTGGTAAAGCAGTTCCCCGCCCACCAGTGGCAAGCGGCCGCGCAAGGCTTCCGCCAGGAGAGATTTGCCCGACCCGTTGGCGCCCAGGATGGCCCAGTGCTCCGACCGCCGGAAAATCCAGGTACTGTGCTCGAACACCAGCCGGTCCCCCAGGCGGAACGAAGCGTCCAACAAGGAGAGAAATGGCGGAGGGTGATGCGGCTTTGGTAAGGTCATGCAGAAACTCGTCCGGGGCATGCTGTCCGAAGCGGCAGCCGTCTCCAAATAGAAAAGACTCCTCATCCATCGGTGTGCACGGTGTTAGGAGTTCTTTGAGCGACGCGGCGGCGAAACCGCATTGGGCTGCCTGTGGGGTGAACACCCCATAGCGGAAATTCCGGTCTGGTCTAGAATTCACGCTTATGAGAGCCTTCCTAAGGAGAAAGAGGATAGGAGTGTATTACCGTGGCTCGGGTAGGGCTTACGGCGGTCTTGGGCAGGCGCTGCATTTCCCGAGCGTTTCGGCGGCCGCCCGGCTCGCCCTCATTGAGGGTCTGGCCGACGTGGAGATAGTCTTGCGTTGCGATTACCTCACCCGCACAGCGGGCTGAGTGTGCGCGGCGCGCAAGAGTAGATCATTAACGTTCCAGGAGGATTCGCCCCCGAAATCCGCATGAATGACTGAAAGGCATTATTTGTGAGTGAATTTAACCTCGTCCGGAAATCGAGTCTCGCGGGTTGTCTCCTGCTGTACCTGGGGGCGCTGTGTTTTCAGATGCGCGGCGCCACAAACGACGACTTCTCAAATGCACAGAACCTCACCGGCGCCAGCGGCACGACAACCGGGGACAACATCGGAGCCACCAAAGCACCGGGCGAACCGGATCACGCTGACAACAGTGGCGGCAGTTCTGTGTGGTACAACTGGACCGCGCCGAGCGACGGCTCGTTCTTCTTCAGCACCTTCGGGAGCGAGATCGACACCGTGCTGGCCGTTTATACGGGCAACACGGTGAACAATCTGACGCCGGTTGCCAGCAATGGTGATGCAAACTTCGACCTCACCAGCATCGTGAGTTTCCTGGCAACGAGCGGCACTACCTATCGGGTGGCCATTGACGGATATGACGGGGAGAGCGGGGCGCTGGTCCTGGACTGGGGACCAGAAGTTCCCCCTGCCAACGACAACTTCGCCGACGCGCTGCTCATCAGCGGGACCGCCGGCAGTGTGGCCGCGACCAATGCTGGCGCGAGCATGGAAACCGGCGAACCCGACCATGCGGGGGCCCCCGGGGGGCGATCCGTGTGGTTTCAGTGGACGGCGACCACCACGAATGAGATGTCCATGACCACCGCGGGCAGCGATTTCGACACCACGCTGGCCGTATATACAGGCACAAGCGTGGATGCGCTGGCGGAGGTGGCAAGCAATGATGCCTTTGAGGAGGATGGCACGAGCGTCGTCATCTTTCTTCCCTCGGCGGGAACGACGTATCGCATCGCGGTGGATGGCTTCCCGGGCGCGATGGGAACGGTGATGTTGAATTGGGGGCCGTACGATAATGGCGCTGAGCCCGCGCTCAAGGTTAGTTTCTCGCCGCTGCGGCATTTCACGAATGACACGGACGGCTTTTGGCCGCAGGCCCCATTAATTGGATTCGGAGACCGGCTTTACGGTACGACACCCACCGATGTTACGGGCGACGGAACTGTTTTCGCGCTCAACACGGATGGCACCGGATTCACGGTGCTGAAGGCATTTGCCAGCGGCGCGGACGGAGGCGCGCCACACGCCGGATTGATTGCGTCCGGAGAGACGTTGTACGGAACGGTCTCCGCCGGCGGTGCTGGTCTCCGGGGCGCGGTGTTTGCCATCAATACGAATGGCACAGGGTTTGACCTTCTGCACAGCTTTCCACCCACTTCCGGTCCGCTGTCCACCAATGCCGATGGGGCGCGTCCGGAAGCCGAACTGGTTCTATCGGGAGACACTCTCTACGGCGTGGCGCGATACGGCGGCAACTCTGGCGCAGGAACCGTCTTCTCCCTGAAGACCAATGGAACAGCCTTCACAACGCTGCATCACTTTCCTGAAGTCCTTGGCGAGTCCGAATCCAACAGCGAGGGCGCGAATCCGGTGGGCAGCCTCGTGATCAGGGGAGACACTTTGTACGGGGCGGCCGTCACTGGCGGCAATCTGGGCTATGGAACAGTGTTTGCGCTCAAGACCAACGGCACGGGCTTTGGAACGCTGCGCCATTTCGACGGGACGGATGGACTGTTTCCCCGGGCCTTGATCCTGGCGGGAGACATTTTGTATGGAACCGCCACTGACACCTTGTTTGCGATGAATACCAACGGCACTGGCTTTAGCAACCTGGCGAGCTTTGCCGCACCGAGCCGAGGTTCTCCTGACGGTCCCATCGTATTGTCCGGTGACCGGATTTATGGGTCCACTTACCATGGTGGCATGGCGGGTATAGGCGCGATTTACTCCGTTCGCACCAATGGCGCCGGCTTTGTCTTGCTGCATCAGTTTCCGCCGACGGCTGGTCCGTCCTCAACCAATAGTCAGGGTGCGTTTCCGCGTGGGCTGAGCCTGTTCGGGAACGCGCTCTATGGGGCCGTGGAAGGCGGCGGAATATGGGGTTATGGCACCGTGTTTCGCCTGGCGTTCCCTCCGCCCATGCTCGACATGGTCGCGGATGGCGCCAATGCCCTGCTTAGATGGCCAGCCTCTCCCGGCGGGTTCAACCTCCAAAC
Source organism: Candidatus Paceibacterota bacterium (assembly GCA_035452965.1). Taxonomy (NCBI): domain Bacteria; kingdom Bacillati; phylum Minisyncoccota; species Minisyncoccota bacterium. The sequence goes on from DAOTCE010000015.1 coordinate 68,217, forward strand.
CGCCACAAGTCTCGAGGCTCCAGTAAGCTGGAGCACCAATGGTGGGGTGACGGCTGTCGTCAATGGGCAGAATCTCGTGACCAATCCCGCCACTGGCACACAGAGGTTTTACCGCCTCAAATTGCAGTGACTCCACAGACTGGCCGGAGGTGCGGTGTCCTGCTGCTGCGTCTGGGTTGCCTCTTCTTCACTATAATTGGTAGTGCGGGGATGTGCGAAGAGTGATCTAACTGTGATTCTGACTTGCGCCGAGCCAGCCGGATACAACACCGCCGAGGCATTGCCTAAGTTCAAAAAGGTGGGTAAACCAGAATGGTGCTCAGTTAAGGCGTAGATTACTCGACAATAGGCGCCTGTAAGAGGCGAGCGAACCGAAGCGGCAGCTGCCTCCAAATAGAAAAAACTCCTTGCGCAGATTCGGGCGCAATAGGGGTTGTGGTACTGGGGGTTTTCGGGTTTGCTGGTGGGGGCGTGCACCGGAAGGTGCCACCCAGGCGAGAGTCGAAAGAGAGCACTATGCGAAACAGGATCACCCCCGTAAATCTGTGGCTGACCATATCCACCATGGCCAGCCTTTTTTTGACCGCGAACCTTGACGCTGCGGCAAGCGACCTTGCCCGGGGCTTCGCTTCGCCGCCTCAGTCCGCCAAGCCGTGGGTCTATTGGTTCTGGTTGGATGGAAATATCACACGCGAGGGAATCACCGCCGACCTGGAGGCCATGCGGCGGGTGGGGATTGGCGGGGTGCTGATCATGGAAGTGGACCAGGGAGCGCCCCCAGGGCCCGCGCGGTTTGCCAGCCCACAGTGGCGCGAGCTCTTCAAGTTCATGCTCACCGAGGCCAAACGACTGGGCCTGGAAGTCAACATGAACAACGACGCCGGCTGGTGCGGGAGCGGCGGGCCGTGGATTCCGCCCGCGCTGGCCATGCAGAAAGTGGTGTGGACGACCACCAACCTGGATGGGCCGCGCCGGTTCGAGGGGGTGCTCCCGGAACCGCAAAGAGTGGCGAATTACTATGAGGACATCGCCGTGCTGGCCTTCCCAACTCCAGCGGAGTATCAGATCGAGAACATCCAGGCCAAGGCGGCGTTCATCCGTCAGGAAGTGCCGTTCAGGAAGTTGTCGGAGCCACTCCCGGTGGAGAAGACCATTGCTCGCGGCGGCAGCCGCGAGTTGACGGCGCAGATGGGCAAAGATGGCCGGCTGGCGTGGGATGTGCCGCCTGGCAAGTGGACGGTGCTACGCTTAGGCCATACCCCGACCGGCAAAGATAATCATCCCGCGCCGCTTGATGGCCGGGGACTGGAGTGTGACAAGCTGAGCCGCAAAGCGGCGGACGCCATGTTCGAGGGACTGATGGGCAAGCTTATCGCGGATTCCAAGGCGCTGGCGGGCAAGACGCTGGTGGCGACGCACATTGATAGCTGGGAGGTGGGATCGCAGAACTGGACCCTGGCCTTCCGCGAGGAGTTCAAGCGGTTGCGCGGCTACGACCCATTGCCCTTCCTGCCGGTGATGACGGGGCGCGTAGTGGAGAGCCTGGAAGTATCCGAGCGGTTCCTGTGGGACCTGCGCCAGACCATTTCAGAGTTGGTGGTGGCGAACTACGCGGGGCGGTTTCGCGAGCTGGCGCACGAACACGGGTTGCGGCTCTCCATCGAGGCATACGATGGCTGCTGCGACGACATGACCTACGCCGGCCAGGCCGATGAACCGATGGGCGAATTTTGGTCATGGACTTTTGGCAGCGGCGCGGATTGGTGCACCGAGATGGCCTCTGCAGCACACATTTACGGAAAGCCCATTCTGGGCGCCGAAGCGTTCACGGCAACGGACAAAGAGAAGTGGCTCGGGCATCCAGGCGGCATCAAGGCGCTGGGCGACTGGGCATTCTGCGAAGGAATCAACCGGTTTGTGTTCCACCGCTATGCGTTACAGCCGTGGCGGGATGTGAAGCCCGGCATGTCTATGGGGCCGTGGGGGCTGCATTACGAGCGCACGACGACCTGGTGGGAACAGTCCACAGCCTGGCACGAGTATTTGTCCCGCTGTCAGTACTTGCTCCAGCAGGGGCAATTCATTGCGGATGTCTGCTACCTGTCGCCGGAAGCGTCGCCCTATCGCTTCCGCGCTCCGCCGACGCCCGGGAACCCGTCGCATCGGCCTGCCTACAACTTCGACGGCTGCACCCCTGAGGCAGTGCTGACACGTATGAAAGTGAAGGGCGGACGGCTCGTTTTGCCCAGTGGCATGAGCTACCGCGTGCTTGTCCTGCCCGAGGTGGAAACGATGACTCCCAAACTGCTGCGCAAAGTCAGGGATCTAGTCGAAGCAGGCGCGACAGTCGTTGGGCCAGCCCCGTTGAGGTCGCCCAGCCTCTCGAACTTTCCGCAGTGCGACGAGGAAATCGCGACGCTCACGCGCGAGCTTTGGGGCGGCGGGGCAGGGGAGGGGACCAGCTTGTTCGGGCGGGGCCGAGTGATTTGGCCCATTGAGCAAAGGGAACAAGAGCCGCAGGACATGCCAGCCCGACTTGGGTCGGCCAAGTGGATCTGGTTTAAGGAAGGCAATCCGGCCGCAGCGGTGCCCGCCGGCCGACGCTACTTCCGTCGAGTGCTAAACCTGGAAGCGGCGGCAGAGGTTGAATCCGCACCAATGGTGATGACCGCCGACAATGAATTCGAGCTTTGGGTCAACGGTCGTCGTGCCGGAGGAGGAGCAGACTTCAATCATACCTTTGCAATGGACTGCGCGCGCCTACTTGTGCCGGGTTCGAACTTGCTGGCGGTGGCGGCCGTAAACGGCGCGGATGCACCCAATCCCGCGGCATTGATTGGCAACCTGATTATCAAGTATCGCAGTGGCCGCACCATCCAGGTGCCCACCGACGGCAAATGGGAGTCGGCCAGGACGGTCCAGGGCGACTGGCGCGGCGACGTGCAGGCCCCCGGAGCCTGGGAACCGGCGCTGGAAGTCGGGGCGCTGGGGATGGCGCCTTGGGGAGACGTCACGGCACAGGCGCAGGCGCCGTACCCGAGCGCGGAGGCAACTGCGGTCCTGCTGCGCAAACTGGGCGTGCCGCCGGACTTTGATTACGCGACCCAGAGCACGGAGCGGAGCCTGCGCTACATCCACAAGCGGCTTGGCAAGACAGACCTCTATTTCGTGGCCAACGAGAAGCCGCACCCCGAGGCAGCGGTGTGCAGCTTCCGCGTTCAAGGCAAACGGCCAGAGCTATGGTGGCCGGACAGCGGGAAGATCGAACAGTCGGCGGTGTATGACGAGACAGGCGGCTGCGTGCGGATGCCGATTCATTTTGACGCAAGCGGCTCGGTCTTCGTGATGTTCCGCCCGGGCGGCGACCTGGAGCGGGACCGGATCATAGCCGTGGAGCGAAACGGTGAAGCACTGGTTGACTTACGTAAGCAAGAACTGTCGGCGCCTGTGTTGGAAGAGGCCGTAATTGGGTTGGTTCGCGGCAAGGCGGGCACCGTGCAGGCGGACGTTCGTAAGCCGGGCAAATATGCATTGGTTTCCGCAGATGGATCCCGGCGGGAGTTCGAAGCCGACACCTTACCCGAGCCGTTAGAGATCACCGGCCCTTGGCAGGTGCGGTTCGCGCCCGGAGGCGGAGCGCCAGCGCAAGTCACGCTTGACCGGCTGATCTCCTGGAGCCAACACGGGGATTCGGGCGTGAGATACTTTTCGGGCACGGCGACTTACCATAGGACTTTTGACCTGCCAACGGGGTTCGCAGCACGGCACCGGCGGTTATGCTTGGATCTTGGCCGAGTTGAAGTGATGGCGGAGGTGAAGCTCAATGGCAAGAATCTCGGCATCCTCTGGAAGCAGCCGTATTGTGTGGACGTGACCGACACGGTGAAGCCGGGGCAGAACAAGTTGGAGCTGGCGGTCGTCAATCTCTGGCCCAACCGGCAAATCGGCGACGAGCGACTGCCCGAGGACAGCGAGCGCAATCCAAACGGCACCCTCAAGCAATGGCCGCAATGGCTGCTCGACGGCAAGCCGAGCCCGACCGGGCGCCACACGTTCACAAGCTGGCGCCTGTGGCAGCGAGATTCCCCGCTGGTCGAGTCTGGCCTGCTCGGGCCCGTGACGTTGCGGCCAGCAGAGCGGGTGATGCTTTCACCCAAGTGACAGGCAATTCCAATAGTGCCAGGTAGGCGCATTTGGCCCGAGAAACCGCCGACTGGCCACACTTGGCGACGCGACGCCAGGATTCTGGGCGCTAAGCACAATTGAGGATGTCACGCCTCTGTAGGGTCGTAGGCTTCGTCCTGGAGGCTGCGAATGCAGCGTTTTTGAGCCATTAAGGCCCCGCCCCATCCTCCCGCGCTCCAGTGCTCCAGCCCCCTGTTCCTCGGCGAAATTGCCGTCCATGCGGAAAGTGGTGCCGTGTCCATTTTTGAGACAGTTGCGATTGTCAGCCCCGCCGCAGGAGATCGAAGTGCCGGGGCGACAACGGTGTGACCCCCGTGATACCCCGGTGTGTATCCCATGGGGATCGCTCCCCATGGGATACACACCGTAGTCCCACCGGATTGCCGCCGTTCCATCGCCATAGTTGGACTTGGCCTGCGGGGCCTCCGGCCTGGGGCACTTGTGGTGCCTGTGGTTAGGGCGGCAGTTGGTGGGCGCGGCCGGATGGACCCGGCTTGCGGCGCGTTTTTTGAGCCCACCTGCCTGGTTGAACCGTTCTAATCGAAACTGGCCAGGTTGGATTCGGCGCTACCGACAGGGAATGCTGTAGTGGATTGCCGAAATCACGCAGTTGGATACCAGAGTGGTAAGTAAATTGTAGGCTCGCAATGACCCAGAGCTGCGAGGTGCGCAGGAAACAGCTCCCGGGGCGCAAGCACGTCAGTTAGCCTGCCGGTCCACAGACGCCTCGGCCTCGGGTGCGGGCGGCTTGGGTTGCGAGGAGGGCGGGGGAGTGGTTCCGGTGGCGTTCGGCGCGGTGGTGTCGGCGCCTGCCATTTCTTCGGATAAAATGGTGATGGCAATACGGCGGTTGCGGGCGCGGCCTTCGGGGGTGCTGTTGTCAGCCACGGGCCGGAACTCGCCGTAACCGACCGCGCCAAGGCGGCGAGGGTCCACGCCCGCGTTTTCCGTCAGAGCACGGACGGCGGCAGTGGCGCGAGCGGTGGAGAGTTCCCAGTTGCTCGGGTAACGGCTGCGGGCGGTCGCTTTGATGGGGACGTTGTCGGTGTGGCCGATGACATGGACCTTGAGGTTGGGATGCGCGGCGAGGATGGCGGCGACCTTGCGCAGGACCACGGCGCCGTCGGGTTTCAAATCGGCCTCGCCGGAGTCGAAGAGGATGCGGTCCAGGATGTTCACGGTGAGCTTGCCCTGCAATTGGGAGATGGTGACATCCCTGGATTCGAGGGCGGCGCGCATTTCGTTTTCGAGGCTCTCGTGGGTGTGCAGGACGGCTTGCTTTTCCGCCTGGAGCTCCTCGATGCGAGCCTGGCTCTCGGCGAGTTGGCCCTTTAGGCCGGCCGCATCGGCCTCAGCCTTGGCGGTCGAGGTGCGGAGGGCCTCCAATTCGGCGCGAACACGTTCTACCTCGTGTTTCTTTTCCCAGGAGACCATGGCGAGCAAACCCAGCAGCAGGGCCACTGTGAGTCCACTTGCGATCATCCAGGTCTCTTTGGGCATACGCGGTCAGTTCGGCGCCGAGTGTAGTCCGGCGCATGGGGCCCGAAAAGCCCATTCGAGAGGCGGATTAGTTCTCGGCGGAGTGCAGCCCGCCGGTGCCGGCGCGGAAGGCGATATTCATGCGCTCCGGGTTGGCAGGGAGGGGTTGGGCACAGTTCCAGTAGCAGGCGCCGCAGTGGACGCACTTCTCGCGGTCGAAGGCGGGGACGCCGGCGGAGCCGGGGGAAATGGCCTGGCCGGAGCATAGCTCGATGCAGATCTTGGTGCCGCAGCGCTCACAGAGCTCGGGGTAGAGGAAGACAACATGGTCGGCGTAACCGCTCGGGGCTTGGACCTTGCCCCCGAGCAGCAGGGCGTCCTGGTGCGACACGAGCAACTGGCCGTCATATGGAATCGCCGGCCAGCCGCAACGTTGCATGAGCACGCCGTGCAAAGAGACTCCTTTGATAGCGCATTCTTTGCGGAGCTGCTGGATCTCGGCGGCTGAAACCCGCCCGCGAAAATACTCTTCCAGCGTGGGGATGCGCTTGTAAGGGGGGAGCGGCTCCCCGCGAAGGCTAAGACGGCCTTTGGTCAAGCCCGCCAGGGCCATGCCAATCATGCCGCGCACGACACCTTTCTGGAAGCCATCGCGGGAATGTTCGGCCACGCGAGCCTCGGCCTCAACCCAGCTTGCGCGGCGGCGTCGGACATAAGTCTCTTCGAGGTTTTGGCGGGTAAAGGGCTTCTTGCCTTTAAGCAGCTCAAGGACGCTTTCGGCCAGTTGCACGCCGGTGGTCCAGGCTTCGTCCACGCCGGAGCCGGTCAGGACATTGGTTGTGCCGGAGCCTTCCCCTACGCGGGCGTAGCCGTCGCCGACGAGTTGCGGCTCACCGCGTCGTCCGGATTCACCCAGGGTCTTGGCGCCCCACGAACGGAGCTTGCTGCCCTTGAGGTGTCGCCACAGATACGGATGGAGCATCCAGTGTTGCAGGTAGCGGTAGGCGGTGCGCATGGGGCTGTCGAACCAGGATGGCACGAAGATACCCAGGGAAGCGACGCGATCCGGATGGACGTAGAGGAAACCGAAAATCTCCGGCTCCGGGAATCCGAACGTGTGCAGGACGGTGCCGGGTTTGAGGGCGCAATCCGCCGGCAGGTCCACGACAAATTTCATGCCCACCGCCCAATCGCGCGCGTGGTGGTCTTCGGGCAGGCCCAATTGAGCGTCGAGCTGCTGGCCGATAGAGCCGGTGGGGCCGTCGCCGATCACGGTGAGCGCGGCGTGGATGTCCATGCCTGGCATGAAGCCGTCGCCCGGTTTGCCTTGCTTATCCACGCCCTGGTCGAGCAGGCGGACACCGGTGACCTTGTGATCCTCGACCAGCGCCTCGGATATGGGTGTTCCGGGCCAGATTTGGACCGTGCCGGTGCTCTGGACCTGGGCGCCGACCCATTGCAGGAACTGGCCCATCGAGAGCACCAGCCCGCCGGTCTTGTGCAGGAAGGCGGGCGACCACGGAAGCTCGACGGCCTCGTGCTTCAGTGGCAGCAATCCGCTGAATGCCCGGAGGCAGGCATCGGCCCCGCGCAACGCCCAAGAGCGCCGGCTGGCACCGATGGGATCGAGCAGATAGACCACCTTCTCCTCCGCGACCGGGGCGGCCATGGGAATGTCCTTCGGGTCGAGATTGGGAAACGAGGCCCGCAGCCCGCGTGCCCGCGTCACAATGCCGGAGACGCCAAAGCCGATGTCATCGGCGCGCTCGTAGCAGAGGATCTGAGGCGGCGCGCCAGGCATAACCGCGCTTTCAACCGCGGGCGTGCCATCCGGGTTGAGGAGTTGCTTCGAGAGCGTGGTGAGGAATCCGGCGGTGGCCGGGCCGAAACCAACGCAGATGATATCCGCCTCCATGCGCTGGCGTTGGACCGCCTCAGCCCCAACTTCAGGAGTATCCGAGGTCACGCGGGATAGTCCAGCGCCTCCGGGATCATGACCTTGGTCAGCGCGTCGGCCGCGCGGTCTTTGGCCAGGCGCGCGCCAGTAAGGCAACCGTCGAGCTTGGCGCGGAGGCGGACGAAGGCTTCGAGGCCGGTGAGCTTGACGCATGGGCCGGCCTTGGGCGGGTGGGATTCATTCGCCTCGGTCACGTCGGCGAAGGCGCGGGCGGAACCGTCAATCCCGGGGATGAGGCCTTCGAGTGATTCGAGTTCTTCCGCGGAGTAACACGCCCCGCAACTGGCCTCGTCCCAGCCGGGGTGCCGGTTGTAGCCGTACACCAGTTCAGCGCAGATGCGGCCGGCTTCGCCTGCGGCGCGGGCGCTCTGCACGTGACAGAGGTCGGAAAGGAAGTTCACGAAGCCCGGCAGGCCATCTGCCAGCGCGGGATTGGCCGCGCCCTTCTCCTCAAGCTCTCGGAGGTCGAGAATAAACTGCCGCGCGGCCAGCAGCCAGCACAGCGCGTCGGCCAGCGGGAAGGTGACACTCTGGCGGCTCTTGTGGTAGAGCTTGGCGCCGTCGGCGTCGGCGGCGGCCTGCAGGTGGTTGAGCGTCCACAGCCAAAGCTTCATGGCGGTGGCGAGTGTGCAGGCGCCGGTGCCGGGGCGGAGAGAGGCGATTTGGGCCATCTCGGCGACCCAATCCTGGAACTGGGCGAGGAACAGCTCATTGGTCATGGTGAGCGACAGCTGGAGGCGCTGGACGGCCTCCGGGCCCTCGTAGGTGGCTTCGAGCTGGGCGTCCATCCACTTCTGACCCAGGAAGCCCGGGCAATCCTCAGTGACGCCGTAGCCGCCCATGAGGCTGACGGCTTCGCGCATCATGTTGGCGCCGTGGCCGGTGTTCCAGAGCTTGCAGGCGGGGCATAGCACATTGGCTTGCGAATCGAGCAGCGCAAATTGCACGAGCGGCTCGCCTTTCAATGCCTCAAGCCGTTTCTCGTCGCGCGCGCCCGCGGGTTTCGCAGCCAGCTGCAACATCTCCAGGGCATCCTGCTGAAACTTCCCCAGAGCTTTAAAAGCAGCGCGCCCTGTGAGCTGTTTCGCCGCGAGCATCTCGTCCTTGTGCCGCTCCAGTGGATCAAGCGCATCAAACAGCCTGGCCGCGGCAAAGCCAAGCGACGCGCTCGCCTCGCCCGTGGCCCAAACATCCACCAAACGGTGCAGCACGTCTTCCTTTTGCTGCAGGCCCAGTTCATAGCGCGGCGTGCCCGGCGCACCCTGTCCGCCCCGGAATCGGCGGCGGGCATACATCACCACTGGCTCAATGGCCGAAAGCAGCTTTGCGGAGGTCATCAGCCCGACCGTGACGCGCGTGCGGCGGAAGACGGCCTCGATGATTTCGCCGTGGGAATAACGCGGAATGATCACGCCGTCCTTGACGGTGTAGCCACCGATGATCCGGTTGGCGGGCACGCGGACGTTCAGCACCGGATCGCGCGTGGAGGAGAGTTGGTGCACCAGCTTTTTGGTAGGCGTCCCACGATCCCAGGAGCCGGGGTCGGTGTCTTCGAGGATGATCATGCAGGAGCCCTTGAGACGCTTGTCATCCGAGTCAACGGCAGCGGTAACCACGTTGGCGAAACCCATGTTGGTGATAAAGCGGCCACGCTTCTCGACCTGGAGAAGCGGCTCCTGGCCGTCTTTCCATTCCGCGATGCGCACTTTGCCCGCCAGCATGCCGGTTTCCACCCCCACGAACGGAATCGGCTCGGTCAGTGCGAAGGCGGCGCGGATTTGCTGCCGGTTCTCGCCGGGTTTGGGGGGCGCGGCGGAGGCCAGGTAGCGCGCACGTTGCTCCGGTGTGCCGCGCTCATGGATCGGCGCCAGGCCGAGGTTGCCCGCCAGGCTCGACGTGGCCGCGCCGGCATCAACCCAGGAAAGCTCGAACGCAATCAGGGCCAGTGCCAGGTTCTTCGGCCCTTCGATGAACCCGCCGTATTGGGGGTCAAGAAAGGCGGCGGTGATGCCGCTCTCGTCAAACGCCGCCAGCAGGCTGGCTTTCTCAGGTGTCCATTCATGGGAGTTGCGCGCGCCTTGGGCGACCAGCCGGGCCACGGGGCCGCGCGCCACCGTCCGGCTCGACTGGACGAGCATGGCAAGGTCATAGCGGTCGGCAAAGCGCCACATAACCTGGCGCAGGTCGTCTCCGGGCAAGGTTTGGAGTGTCGGGATCGCTTTGGTGTCGGCGGCAGCAGGCATAAATGGTCGTTGTGATTGAACAGACTTAAGTATTCAGCATCACGCGCTCTTGCCGGGCTTACTCAGTGCGCGGTGCGCGAGGCGGGTTATCTTTTAGGCAATCCGAAGCCGGGACGCAAGTCAAAGCCCGATGTGTATTGTCGCCTATCCCCTCTCTTGGCCGGGTCGTCCGTGCCAAATCGCGACGGCTGGCGGCCCACGTTTAGTGCCCCATTGTCCCCACCCCGACGGAAGAAACTTCCGCCATCTCCCAGCGAGCCAGCCAGCCGTACGCGAAACAAGCCCCCGTCTTCTCCGTGCTCCTAATACCCATAGACCCACAACCAGCCTTAGCACGAACAAGACACCTGGCGACCATTCGCCAATGGTGAGTGGGTAAATAACAAATCCGGAGCGGCCTGTCTGTCAGGGCAGGGCCGCGACTTTTTGTAGGGTTTAACCCTACAGGCCTGATCGGCGACCGGACGGCTTGAAAACAGATCACCTCCTGTGGACCCATTCTATCGCTCGCTGCAGCAGCTCGTTGCCATCCTTGAGATTTAGTTTTTCCTTGATGCGCGCGCGGTAGGTTTCGACGGTCTTCGGCGCGATGTGCAGACAGGCGGCGATCTCATTTGTACTTATCCCATGCCCGATGTGCTCGAACACCTTGAATTCGCGGTCTGTCAGGACTTCGGCGGGGGTGGCAGGGCCGGGACTGGGATGTTTGCCCAGCCCGAGGATAATACGGGAAGACACCTTGTCAGTGAGGTAAATCTCACCAGCCAGGACGCGCCGGATGGCAACGAGTATATTGCGCGTGGCCTCCTGCTTGGTGATATAACCCAAAGCACCGGCGCGGATAACCCGCTCGGCGTATAACGATTCGTCTTGCATGGAGACGACCAACATCCGCACGTTGGGCCAGCGGCTCTTGATATCCTTGATTAACTCCAAGCCATCGGAGTTCTTGAGGGTAAGATCAATGATTGCCAGGTCGGGCTTCCGGGCGCTGATCGCGGCGATCGCATCGTTCCGATCTTCGGCTTCGCCGGAAACAGCCAGATCAGCCTCGTGATTAATGAGCTCGGTCAGGCGCTCCCGCACGATGGGGTGATCATCCACGAGCAAGATCTGTGTGCGTTTTTTGGCGCGAGGCATGGGGGGTGGTTTGCTGCGCATAAGGCGATTGTCTAGCTGCGGTGGCGGGGCACGCAACAAGAAACTAACGTCCCCCCCCGCCGGCCACGGCTGAGCCGAAGAGTGCCGCCGATGCTGCGGGCGCGGTAGGCCATCATGTGCAATCCCATGCCCATGGCCTTGGCCCGCGCGGCGGAAGCAAGGCCCGATCCGTTATCCTCGATGGCCAACTCTATCCTATCGGCACAGGTGCGGAGGCGAATGAATATGCTGCGAGCATGGCTGTGCTTAATGGCGTTGGCGACGGCCTCCTGCGCAATCCGGTAGAGGTGCGTGGCCATAACGGTATCACCCACGGCACCGTCGCCTTGGCAGGAAAAACGGCACCGCACTTTGAAGCGGCGACAGGTAGCTTTGGCCAGCTCTCTCAAAGCCGGCGGCAAGCCCTCGGATTCCAACCTCACCGGGAACAAGCCGCGGGACAGTTGTCGGGACTCAGTAATTGCCTGGTCCAGGTAATTGATGATGCGCCGCGCCGTTTTGGCCTGGGGGTGGCGATAGCGGGACAGTTCACGATGCAGCAAGGTCGCGTCAAACGCCACGCCCACCAACTGCTGGCATAGGCCGTCGTGAATGTCCTGCCCGATGTGCGCCTGTTGGCGGTCGCTGATATCGAGAACCTGCCGTTCCAGCCGGGAACGCTCGTTCTCAGCTTGAATGCGCGCGATGGCGCCGGCGGCCTGTGCCGCTATAGCTTCGATGACAATCCGGGTCTGGAGTGGGATATTGTCGTTCACGTTTGAGGATACCGCGAGCGCGCCGAGAGCCGTCTTCTCGTGGCAAAGTGGAACGAGGGCTATGGCTTGCAGCCCCTCGCGGGTGCGGGCAGTGTCGTGGTCAATGGGCAAGTCACGATAAAGGGTGAAGATTGGCTTGCCGCGGCGTATCAGCCGCATCTGTGGGCTGTCGGACGCCCAATGCGAAACGGCCTTGACGAAGTCCGGCGATCTGCCGCGATGGACTGCTACGTCCATCCCGCCCGTGGCAGAATTGAGCAGGTAAACGGCGCCGGAATCCAGTCCGCCAATTTGTATGGCAAGCTCGATCAGCTTTTCTAGAGCCACGGTTAGATCGGTGGTCAGGCTGAAGCTGACACCGAGATCGCGTTGCGCCCGGAGTAAAATCTCTGTCCGTTTGCGTTCTGTAATGTCTCGCGCGATGCCCACTGTGCCGATGATCTTGTCATGTTGGTTGAAGATTGGAGCCTTGATGCTCTCAAACCACTGAACCTGGCCTTCGGCGCCAATGAACGACATCTCGGACCTTAGGGTCTTGCGCGTGCGCCTTACTTTTGCGTCTTCACGCGCCGCGCGGTCGGCCTCCTGCGGGGCAAACTCACCGATCGTTTTGCCTGTCACCGTTTCGATCCGCTGCCCATAGAATCGGGCGAAGGCCTCATTACATGCCAGATAAAGGCCCTTTGAGTCCTTCAGCCAGGCTGGGTCCGGAATGTTGTCGAGAATGGCCTCCTGCCGGCTTTCGGCCAACCGCAGCGCCTCCTCGGTCCGCCTGCGCTCAGTGATGTCCTGGACCATAACCAGGAGGTGGGGTTGGCCGCCGCTCACAAAACGCGTCAGGTGGCAATCCAGCCAGGCGCACTTGCCGTAGTGAGTGAGACCGTGGACCTCGCGTGACTGGGGTTGTGGGTGGTTTAGTGCGGCCTCGGCCAGGGATAATAGCCCTGTCTTCTTCCAACCTTCCATGCCTCGGAAATTGTCCTGAAGCAATTCGCGGACGGTGCCTCCCACGGCTTTGGCCAGAGCCTCATTGACAAAAATGCACTCGCCGGAGGCCTTGTAAGCCCCGATCCCCATGGTAGCCGCGGCGAGCATCCTCTCATTCAGGTCCAGAGCATCAATCAGTTGCTGTTCTGCGTTCTTCCTGTCGGTAACGTCGCGACAGACCCCCATGACTGAACCGACTATCTGGTCGTCGCCAAACAACGGCACCAAGTGTATGGCAATCCATCGTTTCCCAGCCGGATAGCTATCGAGGACTTCCCGGTGAGCGGGCTGACCCGTTGTAAACACGCCTTCCACAGCCTGAGCGTGGCCAAGCCCCACCTTGGAGGGGTGCAGTTCGCGCAACGGCTGTCCGATCAGATTCGCCGGTTGGCAATTCCACAAACCCGCCGCGGCAGCGTTGGCATACCTCACCCTATGGTCCCGGTCCAAAATGAAGATGACGTCCGGGGATGATTCGGCCAGGGCCCGGTAGCGCTCTTCGCTGGCCTGCAGCGCCTCCCGGGCAAGCTTGCGGTCCGTAATGTCCTCCAGCACCCCGTCAATCCAGTCTACTGCCCCGTCGGCACCTCGGTGGACAGTGGCACTTACCGAGGCATGCATATGCGTGCCGTCCTTTTTCTTGAGCCGAACCTCATAATCCGCAACCGCGCCCTCGCGCATCAGACGCGCCACGAGCTTTAGTCGCTCTCCAGGGTCCTGATAGGTGTCGGCCACGTTGAGTTTCTGGAACTCCTCCACCGAGTCATAACCCTGCATTTTGGCCAGCGCCGGATTGACTTGAAGAAACTTGCCCCGGGAACCTGGGGTGTTGCGGTACACTCCCACGTTGAGGTTGTTGACCAGCGAGCGGTAACGTTCCTCGCTTTCGGCCAGCGCCTTGTTGGCAGCCTGCAGTTCTGCTGTCCGCTCATTTACGCGTTGTTCGAGTTGGTCGTGCGCCTGCCGGAGCGCCGCGTTGGCCGTCTGCAATTCGGCGGTGCGTTCCTGGATGCGGCGTTCCAGCGTGTCATTCGCGTCGCGCAGCAGCGCCGTGGCGCGAAGGCGTTCCAAAGCGCCGCCGCAATAATCGGTCAGCGCCTGGAGTGTCTGCAGGTCATCCGGGGTGTAGGCATTGTGCGCGTAGCTCTGGATCGAGAGCACACCGACGGTTCGCCCCTCGCGGCGCAGGGGAACGTACATCAGGGAAGCGGACAGGCGCTCCATGTCGCCGAAGGCCACGAACTCGTTTCCTTGCATGTCGGCGGCAGTGCGCAGAATCAACTCCGGACCGTTTTGCATGATCCGGCGCATGATGGGCGGTGGCGGGCTGTCGGGGTAGGGCGGGGGTACCTCGCGTCGCTCGCCGTCCACCAGATCAACGAGCAGCACGGAGTCGAGGCAGTCACGCTCTGGGGAGTACACTTGGAGCACGGCGGCGTCCCACTTCCAGAGTTGGTCGGCGGCGGCAAGGACAGCCCTGGCTGCCGCCCGAGGGTCTTCCGTCTCGTTGAGCCTGGCCCCCAGCGAGAGCAGCGCCTCTTTGGCCCGATCGGCGCGCTTGCGTTCGGTGATGTCCCGGACAAAGCCGAATACCCGCGGATCGTCGACAGCCAAGGAGGAAGCGCTGATCTCCACCTGTATTTCGCGGCCGTCTTTGCGGCGGAGACGAGTCTCAAAGCTGTCGCCGCGCATACTGACGATTCGTGCCAGGTGCCGCGCCGTTTCCTCCGGGCTTTCCTTGGCTTCGAGGTCGAAAATGCGCAGCTGGAGCAATTCCTCGCGACTGTAGCCGGTCATGCGAGAATATGCTTCGTTGACGTCGGAGATCACCCCGAGGCGATCAGGAGAGACCTCGACGGCATGAAAGCCGTCCATTGTCGTGTCCAGTATGGTGCGGTTCAGCTCCTCGCTCTTTTGGCGCGCCTTCTCGGCGCGGATGCGCTCCAGCGCGCCGCCGCAGTAGTCAGCCAGGGCCTGAAGCGTGAGCAGGTCGTCCGGCGTATAGGCATTGGCCGCGTAGCTCTGGATGGAGAGCATTCCGACAGGCTGATCGTCACGGTGCAGGGGGACGCACATGACCGAAGCGGAAACACGTGAGAGGTCTCCGAATCGGAATACATCCACAGGTGGCGGGTCGCCTGCCTGGTGGAGCATCAACTCCCCCCCCTGGCTCATGATGCGGCGCATTCTGGCAGTGGGGGCGCCGGCCGGGAGCGAGGGAACGACTTCGCAACGCTTTCCCTCCACGACGTCGCAGAACAGCACGGGCTCCGCCCGGTCCGAATCCGGGGAATAGAGGCTGAGCGTGGCGCTATCCCATTGCCAGAGCTGGTCGGCCGCGGCATAAACAGCACGGGCCACCTCGACGGAGCTTCGCGCAGCGCTTAGCTTGCCGCCCAACGACAGCAGCGCTTCCTTCATCAACTCCGTGCGCTTGCGCTCAGTGATATCGAAAGCAATGACCGCCACGCGGCTGACATTTCCGGCCCCGTCGAAAACAGGGCTGGTGAGGTTGAAGTAGTGATGGCCTGCACGCTCATCCTCGAATTGGATCGGTCTGCGGGTGTGAAGGTTCTCCTCAAACACCGCTTTCCGCTCGGCATTGACGTTGCCCGGCAGCAGGCGGAACATGTCCTTGCCCGGGAGCTCATCCTCGGGAACGCCCAAGCGGCTGCCCATGGTGCGGTTGGCGACGATGATCTTGCCTGTTTGGTCCAGCAAACAGGCGGGGGTCGGCAGAGCAGCCATGAACGCCCACAGGTTGTCTTCACTTTGCCGCAGGGCGGCTTCCGCCCTCTGCCGGTCGGTCACATCCTGCTCGACGGCGATGTAGCTCACTCGGCCCTGCATTTCCACCCGGCTGATGTGCGCCTCGCAAGTGATGATCTTGCCGTCTTTGCGCCGGTTGTTAAATGTTCTCCGCCATGTTCCGGTGGTCTGCAAAGCCACCAACACCTTCCGCATGTTCGCAGTTGCCTCAGGCGCGGGGAACGTGCTGAGCATGCTGACTGGTCGTCCAACCATTTCGTTGCGCTGGTAACCCCAGATTCGTTCAGCCGCCGGGTTCATCTGCTGTATTACGCCCATTTCGTCAGTGACCAGCACTCCCTCAGCCATGTTCTCCAGGATGGTTGCCTGCGTTTGAAGCGTTTCCCGGGTCTTCTTCCGCTCGGTGATGTCGTCGGCGATTCCGGCGACGCGATAGACCTCCCCTTGCTGGTTGCGCACCGGGAAGCCGCGGTCCCGGATCCAGCGCACACTTCCATCCGGTCGCAGAATGCGGTACTCGACGTCGTAGGTGCCGCTCGCCTGTTCGGTTTGAGCGCGGCGGAGTACTTCAGCGCGGTCTGCGGGGTGCACCGCCGCCAGCCAGGCCCTGGGCTCGCGATAGAGATCTGCGCACTTTCTGCCCCAGATCCGCTCGTAGCCCGGGCTGATGTAGATCATCCGGTCCTTGGGTATGTCTGTCAGCCAGAAGACCTCCGCAATGTTGTTGATGACCTGTTCGAAACGCTCGATTATCTCCGTAAGCCGGGCCGATGTGGCCCGATGCTTCTCCGCCTCCGTCTTCCACTGCGCCGTCCGTTCCTCCACCACCCTTTCCAGGTGCCTCGTGAGCTGCGTTACCTCCGCCACCAGCCACGCGATCGCCAGGTAAAGCACGAGCCGGCTAAACCCATTCCAAAGCAGCATCGAGGTACCCAGGGTTGGGCGGACCACCACCCATTCCACAGCCGAGCCCAGCCCGCTAGCCACGACTGCGGCTAGTATCCCTGGCCCCCGGCCGGCTCCCCAAGCCATGAAACTAACCCCCAGCAGATAGAACAAGGCAAAGGTGGTGCCAACAGGTGTGGCATAATCGGCCAGACAAACACCCAGCATATAGCCCAACCCGATGCCGCCAACAGTGAGGGGTGACAGCCGTTGGACCCGGGCTGTCAGGCTGCCAATCAGGACCTTCATAGGCGCTCAGACTACCAACTCCGCAGCCCCCCGTTAAGCCAAAAACGAAGCCAGAAGGACCACTTCCGCCTCCGAGCGCCGCCCATCCCCGTCGCTTGCCTAAGCCATCGCCCCGCACTATTCTCCGCCGGTGATTGCTCTGATTGACTACGGCTCCGGCAACCTGCGCAGTGTCCACAAGGCTCTGCTCAAGGTGGGCGCAGCCGTCCGCATCGCCCGGCGGCCCGAGGAACTGGCTGACGCGCGCGCCGTGGTCTTGCCCGGCGTCGGCGCCTTCGACGATTGCATCCAGGCCCTCCAAAAGCAGGCACTGCTGGAGGCCTCGCGGCAGTTCATCCGGTCGGGCCGCCCCTTTCTGGGCATCTGCGTGGGCTACCAGGCCCTGTTCGAACGGAGCGAGGAGTTCAACAGTTGCGCCGCCGGGATGGGCATCTTTCAGGGCAAGGTGGTCCGCTTTGCGGGGAAGAATGGCCTCAAGGTCCCTCAGATCGGCTGGAACCAACTGGACGTCGTTAGACCCGATTGCCCCCTCTACCGTGGAATCCGCAGCGGCAGTTACGTCTACTTCGTGCATAGCTTCTTCCCAAAGCCCGCCGACAGCGGCGTCGTCGCCACCCGCACTACCTACGGCGAGACCTTCGCTTCCTCGGTCTGGCGGGACAACCTGTACGCCACGCAGTTTCACCCCGAGAAGAGCCAGAAAGTGGGCCTTCGGCTGCTCCAGAACTTCGCCGACCTGGCCGCCAAATAGGCCGCCTCCGCGCTTCGCATCCCGATTCTCGAATTAGCCGTGACGCCGCTTGACTCTGGCACAGACGTGCTATGTTGTGATGGTTACGTTACCCAAGAAGTTGAAGGGCTTAGGTTAAACACGCAACAACAACGACATCGCATATACTATGGCATACGAACTACCTGCACTTCCATATCCTAAAGACGCGCTCGAACCCTACATTGATGCGCAAACGATGGAAATTCACCACGGCAAACATCACGCCGCATATGTGGCCAATGTCAACAAGGCCCTGGCCGGAAAACCGGATCTTGAGCGCCTGTCGGTAGAGGACCTCGTTCGCAACCTTGAAGCGGTGCCCGCGGACATCCGCGGGGCGGTGCGGAATAATGGCGGCGGCCACGCCAACCATTCCATGTTCTGGAAGCTGCTGGCCCCAAAAGCTGGTGGCGCCCCCGGCGGCAAGCTCGCCGATGACATCCAGGCCGCCTTCGGCAGCTTCGACGCCTTTAAGGAGAAGTTTGAGGCGGCCGGGATGGGGCGCTTCGGCAGCGGTTGGGCTTGGCTGGTCGTCAACCACGGCAAATTGGAAGTTGTGTCCACCGCCAATCAGGATAACCCCCTCATGGGCAAGGGCATTGCCGGTTCGGAAGGCAGACCGGTCCTCGGCTGCGACGTCTGGGAACACGCTTATTACCTTAAATACCAGAACCGACGGGCAGACTACCTGAAAGCGTTCTGGAACGTCGTCAACTGGACCGAAGTGGCCAAGTACTACGAAGCGGCGAAAAGGTAAGGTAGTCTGACACCCGAATCCCTGCCGTCTTCACGCCACCGACTTGCCGTTGGCATACTGCGGTGTGAGGGCCCGCTCGCGCGCAAATTCTGATTGGGAATGCGGTCAGGAGCAGTACCGGGTTGGCACGGAAGTCCGGACCTCACGGCCTATTTCTTTGCCAGGGCCTTGGACACAGCCTGCTCCAGCTCTTCGCCTCGCAGGTCTTTGGCGATTATGATTCCCTGGCGGTCAAGCAGGTAGGTTGCCGGAATGCTCTGCACGCCATACTTGGCAGCCAGCTTATTCTGCCACCCTTTACCGTCGAAATACTGCGGCCAAGTCATCTTCTTGTCTTTGAGGAAACTGACGAGTTTCTCCCGATCCCGGTCCCGGTCCAGGCTGATGCCGACGATCTCGAAGCCATCCTTGTGGTGCGCCTCGTAGGTCTTGATAACATTCGGCAACTCCCGAACGCACGGCCCGCACCAAGTGGCCCAGAAGTCTAAGAGCACCACCTTGCCCTTGTAATTCGCGACTGAGAGCGGCTTGCCCTCCAGGTCCTTTTCGTTGAAGTCGGGGAACTTTGCCCCCTCGATGAGCGCCGCCCGCGCCTTGCCGGCCTCCGCCTCTTGCTTCGCCTGCTTGGCGGGTCCCGTATCGGGAAAGTCCTTTTGCAGCTGCTCCATCAACGCATTGGCCTTGGCGGGGTTCTTAAGAACCTGCTCATACAGCATGGCTTTCATGAACAGGATCTGCGCCACATCGTCGGTCTTCTCGCCTTTGTGCTTCGTCAGCAGCGCGTCGAACTCCTGAAGTTCCGGGGCCAGGGCGGCCTCGGTTTCCTTGCCGTCCCGTAGTTTGGTTTGGATTTTCGTCACCAGCGCCTTGAGTTCGTCGGCAGCGTCGCTACTTTCTGCGGCCATACTGCTCGGAGCAGGCAGCAGCAAGGACGCAATGGCCAGGAGGACCGAGAGCTTTATTCTCATGCGGAGGACTGTCGTTCATTACCCGCCCTACGGCAAGCGCCATTTCGGCCGCTGTTGACGGGGAAAAGCACGTGAAACTGCATATACGCGCACTGCTACCACAGTACATTAACAGAATCCCCCATTCATGAACCGAACCTCCCTCCCGGTGCGACAACGCTGTGAAGCCCGTTAGAACCCGGTGTGGTTCCCATGGGGGCCGACCCCCATGGGAACCACACCGTAGTCCCGCCGGATTGGCACCGTTGCATCGCCGTAGCTGGATTCTGCGGCATGGACAGGAAATAGCTCAGCCAATACAGAGCTGGCAAGCAAGGGCTTGTTTGGCTAGTATGCGAACAAGTAATGCCATGCGGACGGCTGACCAATCCACCGTGGATAGCGCCAATCAAGAGCGCCAGCTCCCAAGTGTTGTTGCGCCAAGGCTGGCGGGCGGTTACAGCCTCTGGTTCGCACTGGGCTATGCTCCGCTGCTGGCGCTGTTCTTTATCAACTTGTGGGGCAGACCGCATTATCGGTTCTTCCCGCTAGCATTGATGGCAGCGGCTTTTTTGGCTTGGGATAGGCTGAAAGAGGTGCCCCGTCCACTCGTTGCAGGAACTCGCCGGGTAACCGGGTTGCTGCTGGGGGCGTCGTTCATCCTCCTGGTGGTTGCCTCGGGGTATTGGTCGCCGTGGCTGGTTACCTCGGCGGCCTGGACGGGTCTCGTCGGGGTAATCTGGTGGCAGGGCGGGAGGCGGCTTCTGACGGCGATGCTGCCGGCGCTGGTGCTGCTGTTGACCATCGTCCCTCTGCCCCTCTCCGGAGATGCCCGCTTGATCCAGCAGATTCGCGTGCTGGCGGTCAAATGGAGCAGCACCATGCTGGACATGCTGGGGGTCACGCATGCTCTGAGCGGCAACGTGATCGAGTTGCCTCGGCAGCAGTTGCTGGTGGACGAGGCCTGCAGCGGCATTAACTCTGTGCTGATAACCTTGGCCTGTGCGCTGTTCTACGGTATGTGGCGGCGGCGGCCCTGGATCCATATTCTCGTTGGCCTGGCCAATGCGCTTGCGTTCGTGTTGCTGGGGAACCTGGCCCGCATCACGCTGGGAGCGTGGCTGAAATATCGTTACGGCATCAACATCCTTACCGGGGCAGCCCACGAGGCGATCGGCTTGGTTCTGTTCGCAAGCTACCTTGTGATGATCCTCAGCATGGACCAGTTGCTGTGGTACTTGTTCAGCCCAGCCAGGCCGCGATCGAAACAGCCCACCACTGGGGTGGCAGTGGGAGGCCCTCCGCCACAAGCGTTCGTGGCGGGACTTGCTCCCGCCTGGGCGCGCGTGGCGGGGTGCGCGTTTGCATTGGTGGGCGTGGTGGACCTGGCATTGATCTGGGTGCATCACCAGCACCCGGGTGCACAACTGGCCCGGTCCAAGCCGGCCCTGATGGCCGGCGCAAGGTTCGCGATGCCCGACCAGATTGGCGCCTGGAGGCGGCTGACCACGGAAGTGCCGCCACTCCAGAAGGTCGAGACGCTGGGGGTGTATTCGCAGGTCTGGCATTACCGCAAGGGGGATACGCTGGCATCGCTGGCACTCGACTATCCGTTCCAAGGGTACCACGACGTGACGCTGTGCTACACTCTTCGCGGCTGGGACTTGCTGGAGCGGCGTGCCCTTGACAGGCGGGGGACGAACGCTTGCCCCGCGCTGGCGGAGGTCCGGATGCGGAACAACGTAGGTCTGCACGCCGCCCTCTGGTACAGTGTCGTGGATGAGCGTGGCCGGTGGCTGCCCGGGCCGGGGTTCAAGCCGAGTTTCAAGGATAGTCTCCTGCGACGGATAAGACTGGGAGAGCTTAACAGCACGGTCACCTACCAAGTACAGGTGCTGTCCACGGGCTTCAATCCACTGCTCCCGCCCGAGCGGGAACAAGTGCGGCAGCTTTTTGAGGAGGCGCGTGTCCTGCTCTGGCAGCAGCTGAGTCGGCAAATGCGGCGCGACACATGACATTTGCTCGTTCTTTTGCACGCTGGCGCCGGACCCGGGATTCCAGACTGCTGGGCTGGGGCATGCCAGCCTTGCTTGGTTGCGTAACCTGGCTGGTCGTCGGGATCTGCCTGCTCGCCTGGAAACCTTGGGAGACACGAACGCGTTACGCCAACATCGCTGCCGCGGCGCTGGCTCACAAGGACTTCGAGACCGCCCGAGTCGCTACCCAGAGGCTCCTGGCGCTGGGCGTTGAGCCCCGGCAAAAGCACCTCTTTGACCTGGCTTTGGCCCTGGGCGGCCTGGGCAAGGATAAAGACGCCGTGTCGCTGCTGAGCAACATCGCCCCCATAGATAAACCAGGCTACCTGCCGGCGCACCTCTTCGTGGCGCAGACGTTGTTGGCAAAGACCAATGTGACGATGCAGGAAATTGGCGCGGCCGAGCGCCACCTCAAGCACGTCGTGCAGCTCGATCCTCAGTCAATCGCCGCGAACGATCTATTGGGGCGGGTGTATGTCCGGCGCGGACGGTGGGAACTGGCGGAGAAACACTTGAGCGAGGTTGTGTCCACAAAGCCGGATACGGCATTACTGCTGGCCGCGGTGTTCAAGGCCCAGGGGGACAACCTGGCCGCGCGCAGTTGGGCCGAACGGGCGGCGAGGTACCACCGGGAGAAGGTTGAGGCGTCGAAACTAGACTTGCCGGCAAGCCGCCTTGCGTGGGCGGATGCCTTGGCGATGGCCGAAGACTATTCGGCGGCTCTCTTGGTGCTGGAGGAGGGCTGGCGGCAGTTTCAGAACAAGGCGTATCTGTCACCGATGGGAGAAGTGTGTGCCATTTGGGTGGATGTCATGGCCAGGCGCAACCCGCAGGATTTGACCTCGCGCATAACCCTCATCCAGCGCGGTCTGGAGTGCGCCCCGCAGAACGAAACCCTGCTCCGCCATCTCATTAGCCTCACGCATTTGCAGGGACCGGAGGCCGCGACCGCACGGGACATGCTCACGAGCATGTTGGCGCAGGGCAAGGCCACGGCAATTCTCCATTTTGCTTTGGGGGTTGATGCATGGCAGCACGGCCGGCTGGCGGAAGCCCGGCAGCAGCTTGCGCTTGCGTACGATGCCGCTCCGCATCTTCCTTACGTGGCCAACAACCTGGCGATGATTCTCCTGGTCGGAGATAAACCAGACCTGCCGCAAGCGTTGGCAATTATCGAATCTGTCCTGGAAAAGTATCCTGATAATCCCAGCTTTCGCGACACACGCGGACAGATTCTTGCGCGGTCGGGACGGCCCCAGGAGGCCATCGCCGACCTGGAGTATGCCCTGCCTTCACTGTCGTCAAAGCGCGCCACGCATGCGGCCCTGGCCCAGGCTTACCGGGCTTTGGGTTTAAGAGAGATGGCGTCTAACCACGAAGTGTTGGCGAAAGGCTCACCTTGAGTGGGCAATGATTGGGGGGGGGGCTACTGGATGCAAGTTTGTCAGATTGTCTCCCGGTGAGAGGGTGGGTGCTTGCGGGCAATCCCGGGCAGGGTAACGGGAGCCGAAAGACTTGAAGCCTCACTTTGCGTGCGGTTGATTGGTGCGGCCAATTTGGTGTCGAATCTGAGGGGAGCGTGATCCGCTTCCTTGGGGTGGCCGATTCCTCTGACCCACCCTTCCGCCAACAAGTCGGTGACTATTTCAAACACTTTCCTGTCAGCAACACAGGGGCAGCATGCTCTTCCGCACTCTTGCTGCCGCTTGCTGGGGTCTGGTCTGACATCGCAATAAGGGGCTTTGAGTTCAAGAATTCCGAGGCGTCCGCCTTGCAGTTTGTGAACAACTGCAAGGGTGGAGGGGCAGTCATCCGCCTGCTGCCAGACACGCTGTCCATCGGCCAAGGTCAGCCTGACCGAGCTATAGCCAAGCCTTTGGACAGCAAAGACCAGGTCCGCCCAGAGATCTTCCACGGAGTTGCGCCGGCTTCCTTCCATGGCCAGCCAGCGCATCAAGGTCAGGGCGTATTGAATCTCCTGCCGCATCTCCAGCGAAGTGCCCACCACATGACCTACGGCAAACCAGTTGCGGCTAAAACGCAGTTTGCCAGCGAGCAGGAGCAGGATCAGGACTCCCGCACCCAGCAGCACGGGGACCAGGTTTCCGCGAGACCAGTAGGCGGTAAAACCCATCACCAGGAAAATCAGGCTGATCCCGTACAATGACAGCACCACTCTCCGCCGCGACATTCCCATGCCGAGCAGATGATGGTGCAGATGCTTGCGGTCAGGACGGAAGATCGGCAGCCCGCGCAACCCGCGCCGCATAATGGCCAGGGCGGTGTCCACAATGGGCAGGGCCAGGACGAACAATGGCGCCGCCAGCGCGGCGAAAACCGTTCCTTTATGCGAACTGAGGATGGCGAACAAACCGATCTGGAAGCCCAGAAGGTAAGCGCCGCCATCACCCAGGTAAATCCGCGCGGGGGGGAAGTTGAAGTAGAGGAAACCGACCAAAGCCCCGGCCATGCCCGCCGCCATAAGATCAAAACCTCCGCTCGCGTGAGCGACGTACGCCAGCAAGCCCATCAACATCAGGCATATTCCTCCCGCCAGGCCGTCCACACCATCAATCAGGTTGATCAGGTTGGTCATTCCCACCAGCCATGCCACCGTGATGAACACCCCCCACCCGCCCAACGGGATGACCCTCTCCGTAAACGGGATCTTCAGGTGAGTTATCCCGATCCCCAGGGCACAAACGCTCAAGGCGATCAAGATCTGGCCCGCCAGTTTTCGTCGGGCCCCTAAGGGCTTGAGATCATCCCAGAATCCAATTCCAAACATGGCCAGGGAAGTCGCCAGCACTGTTAGCCAGTCAGCGTGCCCCTTGTGTTCCGGCCAAAACACAACGACGACCGTTGTGACGCCGATTAACGCCGCCGCCAACGCCAGACCACCCACACGCGGGATGGGCTTCTGATGGGTATGATGCAGGTCATACCGCCGGCGGAACAGGTTTCTGGTGTGCGCCGCGCGCAGGATCAACGGGATTACCACGAGCACGATCGCCAATCCGAGCAAACCGCAGGTGGCTATGCCCCAATAGTTCATAGCGGTTCGGACTGGGTGGGAGCCTGGCGGCTGAGGTCAACGCCCATGCAACTGCGTTGAAGGCGTGCTGCCGGCCGCAGCTTCATGACCAACCGACACGAAGTGCTGCCCGGCATTTCCTCAAGCGCTACAGATGTAGTTTGCGGGACCGTAGAGCATAATCTTAGAGATGATCGGCGCAACGGGCAAGCCAAAGTTGGTTTTCTCATCGCCAAGCGGCGGCCCTGCATGTATGCTTGCGCATAAATTTCAGCGAAGCATATGGATCGAGCGCGCAACCAAGATCAGAATAGCGACAGGACCAAGGGGCGCTGCCCTTGGAGTGGTAGTGGTCTTCGGCTGAGTTACTGGCTGCTGGGCGGGCTGCTGCTTATCGCGGGACTGGCCCCCATCTGCCTTGCAGCCCAAACCAACACCGCCAAAGGCGCAGCCCCCAACCGATGCTTGTTGATTGTGGACACCTCCAACCCCATGCAACGGCGCAGCAAGGCTATGGTTAAGGTCGTAGAGGAACTGGTGACTTCCGGTCTCAACGGGCAACTCCGGCATGGCGATTCGCTGGGGCTTTGGACGTTCAATGAGGCTCTCCATGCTGGGAGATTCCCGCTGCAAACGTGGTCACCGGACGACCGCCGGGCCATCGCGGAGCGGATCGTAGCGTTCCTGAAGGCACAGAAATATGAGAAACAACCGAGCTTCGACAAAGTCCGCACCGCCCTGACTCACGTCGTGGAGAACTCTCCACGCCTGACAGTAATTCTGATCTCGAGCGGCGATGAGACGGTTCGCGGGACGCCGTACGACCAGCAAATCGCTCAGCGTTACCGCGAGTGGTATGATCAGCAGCGGAAGGCGCGGATGCCATTTGTCACCGTACTGCGAGCGCAGGACGGCCGGTTTGTGGACTGCGTCGTCAACACGCCGCCCTGGCCGCTCCAGATCCCCGCCGCACCGCCGGAGATGCAGACGGCCCAAGTCACTCAGGGCCAACTTCAAGAAGCGCTGCAGCGGACGGCTCGCGACAGCAACGTTCCACCGCCGCTCGTCATTAAGAAAGAGTCTCCACCCGTAAGCCCTCCGGCGAGCAGGCAAGACCCGCCAAGCATCAAGACCAACACACCTGCGGCCGCCACAGCCGCGGGCCCAACCAATCAGCTCCCGACGATTGAGCCGCCTACGCAATCAGCGCCGGCGACCCAAGCGGTAGGACAAGCCACGGCGCAGGCTGTGCCAAGCCTGGTTTCGACACAGTCGTCGTCAAAGCCCGCGCCGATTCCCGCGCCGCTCGTTGATCCCAACGTGGAGATCGTAAAGGCCCCCACGCAGAATCAAGCCAAGCCGATGCCGCCAGAGGTGGCTCCTGCGACCACATCTCCCGCTGCGGAAACAAAGCCTGCAGGGGCTGACGCGCCCCAACCCTCTGCTGTTGCCAAGACCACACCGGCTTTACCTCCTTCCGTGGCTTTGACAGAGCGGTCTGCGACCGGCGCCTCCGCCACCGTAGCCACCTCAATGCCAGCGCGGTCCGCGTCCGTCGTGGCTCCCACCGTGCGGCATTCGACTTCTCCGGCCCAAACTGCGACCGCCACGCCAGTAATAGGCTTCATCTCCCGCAACTTGCTTTGGTTCGCAACGCTGGCTGTCGTCATTGCAGTCGGAGGATTCGCGCTGCTGCGGCTGCGCAGATCGAGGGTGGCACCTCAGGGCAGTCTGATCACTCGCTCTTACGAGCGTGCCAGGAAGCCATGACCCGTCGGCAATTCTGGCACATAGTTCACAGGCGCCAACTCGCCCCCTGGACGCTGGAGTTGCTGCGAAGCGAGTAGGGTTCCGTTTGGAACCGGCGTTCGGCCTTGCACTACTCCAACCGCAGCCAGACCGTCTTAAGGTAAGCCGGTTCGGCTTTCGAGATGGGGAAGTCCGGCGGCTGCGGAAAGAAGTGGCGCTGTAGGATTGTCCGGCCTGCGGCGCCGATGGCGTGCTCCACAGTCGCCAGGAACTCTTCGGGCGGCCAATTCGCGGCGTTCGTGGAGGCAAACAGAATCCCTCCGGCTCTGACCAGTGGCAGCGCCGCTGATAGCAGTCGCCCATAATCTTTCTCTGCTCGGAAGACCCCGGACGCCTTGGACTGCGAAAACGTGGGCGGATCAAGCAGGACCAGGTCGAAGCGCCGGTTCTTCTTTGCCAGCCGCCGCAGCCAATCCAGGACATCGCCATGCAAAAACTCGTGCTGTCCGGGAACGAGCTGGTTTAGTTCAAAGTTGCGCTTGCCCCACTCCAGGTAATGATTGGAGAGGTCAATGCTGGTGGTCCGTGCCCCAGCCTTCGCTGCGCACACAGAAAAGCCGCAAGTGTAGGCGAAGGTGTTGAGGACTTCCCGCTGCCCGTCGCCGAGTGACAAGGGAGGCATAGCGAAGCCCGGAGTGATAAGGCGCGTGAGGATGCGCCGACGGTTGTCGCGTTGGTCGAGGAACAGGCCCGCGGAATAGCCTTCGTCAAAGCTAACCTCGAATTGCAGGCCGTTCTCGCGAATTGTGAATAGTGCTGGAGCCACGTCTCCCAGCACGTGTTGAGGAGAAACTTTGCCGCGAATTGCGCGGCCCACCTGGCGCGTAAGAAGTTTGTGGTAAGCACCGCGCGCCGGGAATGCCTTTGCCAGCAGCTGCAGTTGCTCACTCTGTTTCTCGGTTAGTGGCTGCTCACTTTGAGATAACAGGAAATCCCCCAGCCGCTCCACGTAAAAGCCCGGCTGACCGTCGCTTGCGCCATGAATGACGCGATACGCATTAGTCTCCCCTGGATCAATGAGCGCGTGGCGCAGCGCCAGACAGGGCAGGGGATCCGTTCTCCACAACCCGCTCCCGGCAACTACTTGCGGATGATATTGACCAGCAAGCGCAATCTGCGCGCGAAAAGTCATCTCCTCCCCAGTGGAAGAATGCCGCAGCCTCAATTCTACTGCATGCAGATAGACCCGGGGAGCCGCTGTGCCGTTGTACAAAGTATCTCCCAGTACCGGGAACCCGTTTTCCGCTGCATGCACCCGGATCTGGTGTGTCCGGCCTGTCAACGGCACAGCCTCAATCATCTGGCAAGCAGGCGCAATCGCGTCTTCGGCCTTCGGCGCGGTGGCTTTCCTAAATTGGGTTTCCGCCGGCGCGCCGGCTCCAGCCAAGGGCCGTCCTACATACCTTTCGCCAGAACGAGCCAGGGCGCTCCGGACGACGAGCTCCTTCCAGCCAACCGGCCGATCCGTCAGCAACAGGTATCTCTTGCGCACCCTGCGCGTGCTGAACTGCGCAGTTAGCGATCGGTTGGCCAAGGGTGTTTTCGAAAAGACGATAACGCCGGAGGTTTCCTTGTCTAGCCGATGGATGATGGCCAGGGTCCCCCAGCGCACTTCTCGGTTTCGCAGCCAGTCGTAGAGACCTTCTCCCGCGTAGGGACTTGGCGCGTGGGTATTGAGGCCGGCGGGTTTGTTTACCACCAGCAAGTGCTCATCTTCGAAGATCAGGCACGGCAGCACTGGCTGATTCGGGTGAATACAGTCACCAGAAGTTCCACGCCCCCTTCCAGACTACCCAAAGTCCGAGGAGGAAGTTTGTCAGCGCATGAGCGGTCATCGCATCGCCCAGCCGATTCTTGCGGATGACCAGCCACTGATACGCCAGGCCGCACAATACCCCTGCGAGCCAACGGTCCGGGTGCATCACCCCAAAGATGGCCGACGTTACCACGAACGACAGGCCGTGAAACCGGTTGAAGGGCATAGCCCGAAAATCCGTCTTCACCAACATCCGATACAAGAAGGAGCGGTAGAAGACCTCCTCGAGCGGTGGCACGACGATGGAGGAGCCCACAATGCGTACCACCACGTAGAGCCATGCTGCGGCGGAGGCTTGTCCATACTGCTGATGCGGGTTCCAACCGTCCCCCAATTCGCTCATCCGCGGGTATAGACCATCCAGCCCCACCCACACGGCGAAAACCGCCACGCCTACCACCACTGCCTCCCAACTGAACTTCCAGCGCATTTCCACCACAAAAGGCCGCATCTCCCAGATGAGCCAGACGCCGACCAGCGTCTTGACTAAGTAAAGCCAGTAGCGTGAACCCTCGCCGAACTGACCTTGCAAGGCTGTCAGCACTACGAAGATCACGAACGGAGCGACGCGCGCGTATTCCGGCGAGCCTTCGAATTTGCGGCGAAGGTAGTTCATTGGCGGGCAATCATTCCGGTATTCCCGGCCTGCGCCAAGCGAAAAGTGATTGGGATGGCGTGACGTTAGCAGCGCGTTAAGGTATTCTCGCGCAACACAATGAATCGGACCAAGCGCTTGAAAGGCACCTGCACCGAATGCGGCGGCCCCATCGAGTTCCCCGCCGAGATGATCGGCGCGACAGCCCAATGTCCGCGCTGTCGGAAGCAAACCGAGTTGCGTCTGTCCGCCCCGCCAGAAGAGCCAGTGGTGCCGCGCCGAGTGATCGTCTGGACCGCCGTAACCATTGCGATTCTGGTCCTGGCTGCGGTTGCCCTGGTGATTGGGCTCAAGCACTTTGAGGAATTGAATGCCAGCCAGACGCAGCAGGCTGCTGGCGTCGAAGCCGCCCGTTCGACGAATTCGCCGGCGCCGGCCAGGCAATAGGCGATTGACTACAACTCGCGCAGCGCGGCGGCGATAGGCAGGCGGGCGCCACGGATCGCTGGAAACAGACCACCCACCAGACCGATGACCGCCGCCCACACAATTCCTTGCACCACCAGATCGAACGTTACCGCGAAGGCAAAGGTCACCTGGCTGAAACTGTTCCAGTTCATCGTGGATGTGTGCAGGCCATTAAAAACCACATACGCCAGCAGCGCTCCTGTGGCCCCGCCGATCAATGCCAGCGCCAGCGATTCAATCATGACTGACACGACCACCGCCCCGCTGCCAAAACCCAGCGCGCGCAAGGTCGCGATTTCCCGCGTTCGCGCTGAAACCGAGCTGTACATTGTGTTAAGTGCCCCAAATACAGCCCCGATGGCCATCAGGAACGCTATCAGGTAGCCCAACGATCTGATCAGCCGTGTCACAGCGGTGGACTGCTCGGCGTAATATTCCGCCTGGCGGAGCACCTTCACATTCAGGCGGGGGTCAGTGGTCAGCGCGTCCTTGAATTCCGGGAATGCCTCAGGAGAGTCCAGCTTGACATACACCGACTGAAAGGTATCCCCGCGCTTATAGGCAGCTTGCAGCACGCTCGCATCCGTCCAGATTTCGGATTCGGCCGTGCCGCCACCAGCGGAAAAGATGCCCACAATCGGCCAATCGCGCTGCCCGACACGCAGTTGGCTGCCCAAGTCCAGCCCTGCAAACTCGCTAGCGGCGCCCACGCCGACGATGACCTCGTTCTTGCCCCACTCGAATGTTCGCCCCTCCACCATCGTCAGCTTGTCGCGCACCTTAAGCGCTGCGTGCTCGACGCCACGCATCGGGACATTCGCGTCTGTGCCGGTCGAGCGTTTGGGAAGATCAATGATGACGAATAGTTCGGCGGACGCCAGCGGGCCTTCCTGCGTCCGGGCGACGCCTGGCGCGTCAGCGATTATGCGCGTGCTTTCGCGCAGAAACCCGCTGACCATCTCGCTATCGGCTCCGCTGCGCAGCACGATGGCCGCATCGTCCGCACCGGAGGCCAGCATTGCCCGCTGAAAGCCGACGCCCATTGAAAGCACACCCGCCAACACCGCGACGACGCCGGCGATGCCGAATACCGCCGCCGCCACCGACCCGCTCCGCTGAGGAATGCTCAACAAGCCGAACTTGCTGACGGAGGCAACCTGCGAGAGCCAGTTGATAGGTCCGGCCATGATGACTCACATCCTTCTTAGCGCGTCCGCCACGCGAAGTCGCATCGCTTGCAAGGCGGGGAAGATACCCGCAACCACACCAAGGGCGATGCTTACACCCGCACCGGTCAGCAAATCAGCCGTCGGAAAGTAGAACAACGGGAGCATGCCGCCCGTCGGATCGCCCCGCGCTATCAGCAGCCAGGCCAGCCCGAGCCCGAGACCGCCGCCCAGTGCCGCCAGCACGCAGGACTCCGCCAGCACCAGCGAGAGCACCCGCATGCTGGTAAAGCCCATTGCCTTGAGTGCTCCCAATTCGCCGGTCCGCTCGCGCACCGATTGGCTCATGGTATTGGCGGAGACCAGCAAAATGGTGAAGAACACGGCGCTGAGAATGCTCGCGGTAATAAGAGTGATGTCGCCGATCTGTTTGGCCCATCCCTGCAGAAATGCACCCTCTGGCTCGGTCTTGGTCTCCGACGCCGAGTTCTCGAACTCCTGGTCCACCAGCCGGGCGACCTCCGGCGCCTGGTCCGGGTTTTTCACCTGGACGAGGTACCATCCGACTTGCCCCTTGTTCCACACGCGCGACTCATCAAAATAATCGTATCGGAAGAAGAGCGGCGTGGTGTCGGTGGTTTTGTCTTTCCCATCGAAGATGCCGACGACATCAAACTCCCACAGCCGGCTGCCATCGGCCTTGCTCCAGATCGAGGACTGGATGGGGACCTTATCGCCGATCTTCCAATTGAAACGCTCGGCGGTTTTGCGGCCGACAATGGCGCCGGTGCGGGTTTCCACCCAAGCCTGCTTCTGTTCCGGCGGGAGGATGAACTCGGGGCACATCTCCAGAAATTCCTGCGGCACCACGGGCATTTGCGGGAAGAAGTTCTTGGGGTCCTGGTAAATCCCGCCAAACCAGGACTCATGCGTTGCCAAAGCGACGCCGGGGATACGTTCCATGCGTGCCTTGTAAGACTCAGGGAGCGACTGGATGATGGAAACTTTGTGCCGCACTACCAGCCGGTTCTGCCCGGCAAGCGTCACGCCGCCGGCCAGCGCCTGCTTGATAGCCGACAGAAATCCAAACAGGATAAACGCAACCACGATGGAAAGCAGCGTCAGAAGCGTGCGGAGCTTCTTGCGCTTCAGGTTGCTCCAGATGAGGTGCCAATACTTCACGAGCCGGACTCGGGCGCCAAAGCGGCCTGCTGAAGCGCGAGCAACTCCTGCACGCCTAGCTTGCCTAGAGAAAGCATCTGCGCGAGCTGGGCCTCGCTGAAGGTGGCCTCCTCGCCGGTGCCTTGCAGCTCGATGAACTCACCCGCGGAATCCATCACGAGGTTCAGATCCACCGACGCCGCCACATCTTCCGTGTAGCAAAGGTCCAGCATGGCTTGCTGCTCGACGATGCCGACACTTACAGCCGCGACTCCGCGCCGCAACGGATCCTCCGCCAGCTTTCCCTCCGCCACCAGCTTGCGCATCGCCAGCGCCAGCGCGACAAAACTGCCCGTAATGGCCGCGGTTCGGGTACCGCCGTCGGCCTGCAAGACATCGCAGTCCACCCAAAGCGTGCGTGTGCCTACTTTCTCCAAGTCAATAGCCGTGCGCATCGCCCGCCCAATCAGCCGCTGGATTTCCTGGGAACGACCGTCAATCTTGCCCTTGGTGATGTCGCGCTGTTTGCGTTGCAGTGTGGAGTAGGGGAGCATCGAGTACTCGGCCGTGATCCAACCGCCGGTGACGCCCTGCTCCTTCATCCAGCGCGGTACGGTTTCCTCGACCGTCACACCGCATATAACGCGTGTGTTACCCCATTCGATGAGCGTCGAGCCCGCGGCATAGGGGGCGATGTTGTTCTGAAAACGCACTGGGCGCAGTTGGTTCGGCAATCGGCCTTCGTTGCGGCTCCCTGAAAGGGCACGTGTTGCTTGAGGCTGCGTCATAGGTGGGCGCGATGTTAGGGAAGGGTGCCAGCGGCGGCAACGAAGAAACGCTGGCGATGGCTTGCGGATGGCATGCTAACGCGGTCCGGCTACGGTGTGTATCCCATGGGGAGCGCTCCCCATGGGATACACACCGTAGCTCCACCGTGCCGCCACCGTATCGCCAAGCCAAGAGTGGCGGATTCAGTGGGTCTTGGAGAAGGCACAAGGCTGCATCACTGTCCAAAATATGGACAGTGCACGGCTTGGAAACTGGGGAAGCCCATCCGGTTCTTGCTGGGGAGCAATGTCTGTGATAAACCACTGTTTCAGTCCTCTGTACGATGGCTGCGGGCTCAAATAGCAGGTCGAGCATGCAGTTCTTTGACTTCACGCCTTTCAGTTCCAGGCTTGACCCTAACAGGCAGTGGGATAACCTCTTTAATGTGAGCAGGACTAAGAATTCTGTGACTCAATGCCGTGCGTGGCCTGAAGCGCGGAATTCTCACCGAAGGAGCACTTGGTTCGCGTCGAATGTGCAAGCAATATGAAAACGAGACCATTCACGACCGCATTTTGTGTGCTGGCCTTGCTGGCTAGTACGACTACCCCCAGCTTCGCTTCGAACGACTCCGACGCGACGTCGGTGGTTGTTGATGTAGCTGTCGCACGCCCGGTCACGTTGGCCATGACCATAGTTGGCTCGGCGCTCTTCGTAGTCAGCTTGCCAGTCGCTCTTACCTCCGGCAGCGTGGACAAGACGGCGCAAACACTGGTCGCAGCTCCGGCCAGAGACACTTTTAAGCGACCACTGGGTGATTTGCAGGATTTCTTGCAGTACTAATCCAGGCAGCACAAGACGCCGTACACCGCGTGGCTTGAGCAGGTGTCTGGGAAGGGGAAATCGCCTTTGTCCCGCTACGGCTGCGGGCGTTCGATTGAGGCGAAGATGTCCTCCAGACTGTTCAAGGGCTCTTCTCTTTTCGGATTGAGAACCTGGCGGAGGTAGTTGACTGCATCGGGAATCGTCTTCACCGAGCGGGGCAGGGTTGCGCCGCTGGCGTTGGCGTGGCCACCGCCCTGGAGCTTCTCGGCGATCTTCAGCGCCTCACCATTGCGGCTGCGCAAGCTGGCGATCACCACTCCGTTTGCCCGACGGAAAAGGGTCAGCAGGACGGGGTAGCGTGTCGCCTGTTGCTCAAGTAGTTGGTGGACGATGAGGTTGTTGTTGCCGATGACTGTGTCCACAAAACCCACCTGCGGGGAGATTTCCGTTGTGTTCTCCCTCGCCCACGCGAAGCCCAGCGGGTCCTCGATGTTGCGCTTGACCTCCATAACCCGGAGGAGGGGATTATTGAGGAGCTGTTCGATCTGACCGCCGATCAGGGCGTGGAGGTTCCAGAATTGGTAAATTTTGACCAGGTTCGCGTAGTCGCTGGCCAGGATAAAGTCGGGGTCGTCTTCGAGGAACAAGTCGCCGACGTTATTCAGGTGCACGAGCCGGTCCAACGCCGGGGAACCGAGGCCCTCCTGCCGGCAGAGTTCGTAGCAGATGAGGCCGGCCGACTTTTTCAGGTTGTGGATGAACACCGCGTTCTTAGGGGGGATTTCGGTGACATGGTGGTCAATGATAGCCCAGTTTGGCCTGTCCATGCGCGGCTCAAAGGTAATGTCGGCGATCCAGGCGGACTTCTCGCGCAGATCGCGCTGGCGCCAGTTGTGGTAGTTATAGGCCTCCAGGCGGACGTCAATGTTGAAGAGTTTCCGCGCCAACCGCTGCAAAAGCACGCCGGACACCAGCCCGTCGAGGTCGCTCTCGTGAGTGATAATCACTTCCGGTTTAGGCAAGGAACTCGTCATTGGAAGTAGCCTAGCCGAGAGGCAACAGACTGACCAGCAAGGATTTCAATTCCCACTGGAACCGGAAAAGTCTGGTGCACAGACGATTTTCCGCTAAGGTGCCAGCCATGCGGTCGATTGGACTCGCAACGTGTGAGCCTGCCGCCGCCATTCATCATAGAACAAGAAACACTATGACCATACCATTTCGTGTGAATTTGAAGGACCAGGTGGCGGTTGTGACCGGCGGCGGCGGCATTCTGTGCAGCGTGATGGCGGATGCGCTGGCGCAGTGCGGCGCCAAGGTCGCCATCCTCGACCTGAAACCGGATATGGCACAGAAGGCTGCGGATAGGATTGTCAACGAGGGCGGCGTGGCCAGAGGATTCGCCTGCAATGTTCTGGAAAAGCCGAGCGTCGAACAGGCGCATCAGCAGGTTAAAGCCGCCTTCGGGCCGGTGGATATTCTGATCAACGGCGCGGGCGGCAACCATCCCAAGGGCACGACCTCAAAGGACTTTCTCGCCCGCGAAGACCTTGCAACGAGGAAGGAAGGCGTGACAACCTTCTATGACCTGACGGTCGAGGGCATTCAGTTTGTCTTTAACCTGAACTTCCTGGGCACGTTCTTGCCGACCCAGGTCTTCAGCAAGGACATGGTAGAGAAAGGCCGCGGCAACATCGTCAATATTTCCTCCATGAACGCCTTCAAGCCGTTGACCAGGATTCCGGCTTACAGTGCGGCCAAGGCGGGGGTGAGCAACTTTACCCAGTGGCTCGCGGTCCATTTCTCCAAGACCGGCGTGCGCGTTAACGCCATTGCTCCGGGCTTCTTCCTCACGGACCAGAACCGCGGCTTGCTGACGCAACCCGATGGCTCTTTGACTCCGCGCGGCAATACCATCATGACCCACACACCACAAGGGCACTTTGGCAAACCCGAGGACCTGGTCGGTACCTTGCTGTGGCTGCTGAGCGGGGAAGGCGCGGGCTTTGTGACCGGGCAGGTCATTGCGGTGGATGGCGGCTTCAGCGCCTTCAGCGGTGTATGACCGCCTCCGGCTGAGGCGTCCGTTGCGGCCCAAACACAAATGCTTCGGCGGAATTTTCCTACCTGCTGGAATGTGGACCGTCCCTGCGCGATACTCCAAATAGAGAACCATGGCGACATATTTTGCACGTGGGGGCATAGGGGACGCGATTAGTACGGCTGAGAAGCGGAAGGCGCTGGCCCAGGCACTGAAAGTAATGGGCCGACGATTGCGCAAGGTCCTCGTCCTGCCCCCCGATCATACCCGTCTCAATTCCAATGCCGGGGAGTTGACCCACCTGCTCTACGAACTACTCTCGCCGAAGGTGAAGGTGGACGTTATGCCCGCGCTCGGCACGCACTCCCCGATGACCGAAGGGCAACTGCGAATGATGTTTGGCAAGCGGATCCCGCTGAACCGCTTTAGAGTGCACGACTGGCGTAATGACGTCCGGAAGGTCGGCGAAGTGCCGGGCAAGCTGATTCGGGAATGGTCCGGCGGGCTGGTTGATTACAGCGTGCGCATCGAGGTGAACAAGCTCCTGTTTGCCGGTTACGATCTCATCCTCTCTGTAGGCCAAATAGTGCCCCACGAAGTGGTGGGCATGGCCAACTACACAAAGAACATCGTCGTGGGCGCCGGGGGTGCGGACATCATCAACAAGTCCCACTTCCTTGGCGCGGCCTACGGAATGGAACGCATGATGGGGCGGATTGAGACGCCCGTGCGCCGGCTGTTCAACCACGGCGTCGAGACCTTCTTGCGTGACCTCCCCATTGCGTACGTCCTCACCGTGATGGAGAAGGCAAAGGCGGGCGGCGGCATGATTATGCGCGGATTGTATGTGGGTGACGACATGGAAACGTTCACACTTGGCGCGCGGCTCTCGCAGAAGGTCAACCTCGATCTGCTGGACGAGCCGCTCAAGAAGGTGCTGGTCTATCTCGACCCGCAGGAGTTCAAAAGCACGTGGCTGGGCAACAAGGCGGTCTATCGCACCCGCATGGCGATGGCCGACGGCGGAGAGCTGATCGTCCTCGCCCCTGGCTTGAAGGAGTTCGGCGAAGACCCCGAGATTGACCGGCTCATCCGCAAGTATGGGTACCGCGGCACCCCGAAGACTCTGGCAGCAGTCAAGGCCCATGCCGAGCTGCGCGCCAACCGCAGCGCCGCCGCCCATCTCATCCACGGCTCCAGCGAAGGTCGCTTCCGCATCACCTACTGCCCGGGGCCCGGGATGAGACAGGACGAGATTCGGTCAGTTGGTTTCCAGCCCGGGGATCTCGACGCCGCGCTCAAGCGTTACCGGCCCGAACGGCTAAAAGACGGGTTCAACCACCTGCCCAACGGCGAGGCATTCTTCTACATCAGCAACCCCGCCTTGGGCCTCTGGGCCCTCAAGAGCCAGTTTGAGGGATAAGCGCCCCGGCCTGGCCTGGGAGACCGGCTGAAATGGCGGACCACGGCTCCCATGTCGCCCCCCAGAAGCGGCAAGCGCAAGGCTGGCTCGGCTGGCGGACAGGCTGGGGAGGACCACGAGTAAGCCGCGCTTGTTACGGGGCGCAGGGGGTGTCATTGGTGAGAACTTGCTCGGGGTTTCCAGTTTCAAACCAGCCGCGCAGCGCTCCAGTCGAGCGTCAACAGGCCGTTGGGTGAGCGTGCGAGGGGGACGGCCAGGACGTCGCGCTTGGGAAGCGGTTTAGAGTTGAGGGTTGAGCATGGAGAATCGGGGCCGAGCGACGGGGTCGGCGGAGCCACGGCGGCCGGGAGCGAGGGAGCTGCCGGCGCGACGGGCGAGGCGGGCGGCGGGGACGGAGCGCAGGCCGCGGGGCTTACACCTTTCTGCTGTGCGGCGGGCGAGTGGTCTCCGTAAGCACGCTGGAGGTCCTCCTCGAACTGGCGGCGGCGCTGCTCGGGAGTGCCCAGGGTCTTGAAGCGCGAGGGCGGGTTCAGCCGTTTGTGGAGCCGTTCGATTTGATGGAGGGAGCGGTTGCACAGGGCAAAGAGCGAGTTCAAGGACGGGCCACGGTCGGGCAGCACGGGGCGGGTCGCACGGCGAGTGGCGCGAACGCAGGGCGCGTCGCAGCACGCGGCGAGAAGCCGGGCGGGTTTGTCTGGTTGAGAGTTGCGTGTTGAGGGTTGAGGGTTTGAGTCAGCCGTCCCTGTCGGGAGTTATCGCGTGGATGATGCGCCCCCAGCGTTGAAACGCCGGGCTATCTTCGATTGTCCCGCGGGGGCAGAATCCGGCACTTACCAAAAGTTTACCAAAACTTTACCGGATTTAACCGGATTTCATTTTTTCACACCTGCCAGTCCAGGACCTCCTCGAAGTATTCGTCGCTGGGGATTTGGCGCGCGGCGGTGGAGAAGCGCAGATCGCCGACCTCCCGGGCCGCTTCGGCGCGCAACCGCGCGGCGAGGCCCAGCAGCCGGGCGGTGGGGATGTCGCCCAGGTCGCGTTTGGCCAACTCGGTTTCGACGCGGCGCAGGTCGCGGCCAATTTGCTCCCAACGTTGCTGGCGGCCGGCGAAGCACTTTTCGGCCAGGGCCTCGGTCTCGATCGCCCGCAGGTTTTGGATGGAGAACTGGTGTTGCCGGCTCCATTGGATGAGAGTCGGCTTGGATACGTTGAGCTCAGTGGAGATGCGGTCATAGGTCCAGCCCTGAGCCCGGAGCTGGATGAACCGCGCGACGGTTTCCTGATCTTTCACAATCGGCCTTTCTGCCCGGGCCAGCGGCCCGAGGGAGTTCACAACAAGTCTTAACGACGCGCACGGGCGCGTTCGCCGTCCTCCCCTCCTCACCGAGAAAGGCCCGGAAAGACCGGGGGCTACTTCGCACCCCGCCGGGATGTTTTTCGCCGGCCAATCGGGCGCGACACCGCCGCGCTGATTGACGGGGGAAAGTTAGCTCACGCGTGGGGGAACGGCCACCAGTCTTTTCCCAGGCGGGGGCCTGGTCGCCCTGTTCGGGCATCGGGGTCGTTGTCCGGCCAATCCAGCCCGCTGCCAGATCTCAGGGTCCACCCGCGCCCGGTCCTCGGAGAGAACGGTGAACTGGTCCGTCAGGGACTCCAATTCCACCGACACCGTCACCCTGCAAACTCTCGGCGATCTTGTCCATTACCGACCGCATATCCAACTCCAGCGGC
Organism: Candidatus Paceibacterota bacterium; assembly: GCA_035452965.1. Lineage (NCBI taxonomy): Bacteria > Bacillati > Minisyncoccota > Minisyncoccota bacterium. The sequence goes on from DAOTCE010000015.1 coordinate 106,296, forward strand.
GTCCCCTCAAATCCCTCCAGCAGCTTCCGCGCGACCGAAAAACTAAACACCTCCCGCCGGGTCAGTTCCACGGGAGCCAGTTGGAACGTTGCGTCGGTGAGCCCAAAGCCTTTGCGTGATTCGTCGTAGGCGATGGGGGCGCGGCAGTCGTCGCGGAGGAAGTCCAGGTCGCGCATGAGGGTGCGACGGGAGACTTCCAGCTCGCGGATGAAGTGGCGGCAGTTGGGCAGAGACCCGCTCCGCGTCCCCTCCCGGATCAACTCCACGATTCGTTGCAGCCGGTGGTATTGAGGACGGCTTGATGAGTGCACTGTGACCCCTGGTAATCAGCCGCGAAAAGGCACAAGAAACGCAAAAGCGGAGAGCAACGCTGAAGCAAACCCGCCGGTGCCAGCACCTTGCCCAGGCTGGCTGAGCGCGTATTTCTTAATCTCAAACTTCGGGGCGCCGAAGTTGATCAGCAGCCCGTGCTCGATCCGCGAGGCGCGCAAATACCCAAGAAGCTGGGCCACATGTTCATCCGCCAGCGCCTTGGCGGCCTTGAGTTCGATGATCAGCCGGTTGTCCACAAACAGATCGGCATTGTAATCGCCAATGAGCGTCCCGTCCTCGTCATAGACTTTAAGCGGATGCTGCTGCTTCACATCCAACCCCAGCTTCCTGAGCCGGTGCGCCAGTCCATTCTCATACACCTTCTCCAAATGCCCATGCCGGTGGTAGCGGTGGATGGCAAACGCGGCTTCACGAACCAGGTCGCAGAGTTCCATGATTTCTCTCATACTTTTCCAGTTCCTTTTTGCGTCTTTTGCGCCTTCTCGCGGCAAAATCCCCTTCTGGACCTGTGCCGTTAGATGGCACACGTCTCCTCTATGCTGGCGGATGGATTCATGCAAGTCTATCGCGCCTTTGGCAGGCTGGAGACTGGAGACGGGAGGCTGTAGTATCGCGGCCTATGCGAGATCGTACAAAACTCCGTGCCTTCCAATTGGCTGATCAACTGGCTCTGGCCATCTACAGGGCAACCCGTGCTTTTCCACGGGAGGAAATATTCGGCCTGACGTCACAGCTTCGGCGTGCGGCCGTCTCGACCGCTTCAAACATCGTCGAAGGGGCGGCTCGTTCGTCCGAAGCCGAGTACCTTCATTTCCTTGACACAGCCTACGGCTCGGCACGAGAGATCGAATACCAGGTGAGTCTGGTCTTCCGACTGGGGCTTCTTCCCGAGCAATCGCGTCGGGAATTGCAGGCTTTGACCGTCGAGACGTCGAAGGTCCTCAACGGCCTGCTGCGCTCACTGCGCAAGCTGTAGGCACTCCATCCTCCAGCCTCCCGTCTCCAGCCTGCCTATCGACGTGGACCCCCTCCGCTGCCCCGTCTGCCAGAACCCGATGCGCGTTATCGCCGTCATTGACGACCCGCGCGTCGTCGAGAAGATCCTCCGCCACCTCGGTGCCTGGCACGATCCTCCAGTCTCCAGCCTCCAGCCTGCAGGCTCTTCTGGCCCCTACACCTACGAACCCTGTGACGACGTGGAGCCGACACCTGATTACGAAAACGTCCTGACCGACTGAAACTGCCGCATTATCCAACCGGCTCGGGGCGGGGGTGCGCCCATGCACCGGGTCCTTTGGGCTCCATTCCCGTCCCCCGCCACCCTCCCGCGCCCAAACCCAACCCGCAACCTCCAGCCTCCAGCCTCCGGTCTGCAGCCTAATTCCGTCTTGATGCCCAGGCCGGCTCTTGATAAGCTCGCCTCATGCTTGGTGAGTCCGAAAACCAATTCTCCCTCACCCGCGCAGCGCCTAGTACAGGCGGGCGCGCAAAAAGCGATTTCAGTTTTTTCCCGCCTTCCCCTTAGCCAGTAACCAACCATTTAAGTTAATCAACCTGACCAACCTCATGAAAGCACAACCCTTGACTCCGCCTACCCCGCTCCAACATATGACGGCATCTTGCTCACCCTTGTTTCGTCTCGCCCGCCTTTTGAATCCACGGCGAATTTGGATTTTCCTGTTGTCTCTCATGCTGGTTAGCGAAGGCACATTCTTCAACTGGAGCGCGATTGCGGCGACGCGCTACGTCAACGTGAACAATTCCACTCCCGCCGCGCCTTACACGGACTGGAGCAATGCGGCCACTAATATTCAGGATGCCATTGATGAAGCAGTGGCCGGCGATGAAATCGTAGTTACGAACGGGGTGTATCAAACCGGCATCCGTCCGATATATAGCGCAACCAACCGGGTGGCCGTGAACAAAGCCGTCATGGTGCGCAGCGTGAACGGCCCAGAAGTGACGCAAATTGTCGGAGACACGTCCCTGAGCGTGCGGTGCGTTTATCTGACCAACGGCGCGACGCTGATCGGATTTACCCTCACAAACGGCGCTGCAAACTGGCCGCCGGACGCGCACGCCGTCAGAGCCCTTTCGGGCGGAGGAGCATGGTGTGAATCAGTGAGCGCAACAATCAGCAACTGCGTCTTAGTAAACAACTTTGCTTCGACTAACGGAGGCGGCGTGTTTTCTGGGACGCTCTACAATTGTAGCCTGAGCCAGAATAGTGTTCAGGATATGGGACGCACGTTAGGAGGGGGAGCGGCCCGCAGCAGACTTAGTAAATGCACCTTGGAAGAGAACACAGCAAACTCAGGATACGGCGCAACCTTTGGCGGTGGAGCGGCTTATTGTGTTCTCGACGATTGTGTGCTGATCAGCAATGGCGCCGACAATGGTGGCGGGGTCTATAATTCCACGCTCAACAGGTGCAGACTCGATAGCAATTGGAACAGAAGTTACGTGTACAGTTATGGGGGTGGAGGGGGTGCTGAGGATTGCATTCTCAGCAACTGTGTCCTAACAAATAATCGTGGTGACACCGGAGGCGGGGGAGCTTGGCATTCCGATCTCGAAAACTGCTTACTAGTTGGGAATACGACCTTGAAACCAAACGGCTTGGGCGGGGGGGCGAGGGAGTGCAACCTCGTCAATTGCACCCTGGTAGGCAACTCAGCCTCTTCAAGTGGTGGTGGCGCTCACGGAGGCTCGCTAACGAATTGCATTGTTTACTACAACTCCGCTCCAACAGGAGCAAACTTGCAAATTGCCGCCTCTGTCCAATTTTGCTGCACCACACCGCTTGGGTTCAGCGGAAAGGGCAACTTCGCGTACGCGCCTCTCTTTGTTGATACCAATAACTGGAACAACCTTCGCTTGTCGCCCAACTCAGCGTGCATCAACGCGGGCAAAAACATTTACGCTCCAGACGGCCCCGACCTCGATGGGAATGAGCGGATTCGCGGCGGCACGGTGGATGCCGGCGCGTATGAGTTCCAAACGCCGATATCCACAATTTCTTATGCATGGCTTCAGGATTATGGTCTGGTCCCAGACGCCCTGATTGATCAGGCCGACTCCGATTCGGATCTACTTACCACATGGCAGGAGTGGATTGCAGGCACGATTCCGACCAACACCGCCTCCGCTCTGAGGATGTTGTCGGTGAGCAACATCGTTTCAGGAAAATCCGTCCGCTGGTCCAGCGTGGCGGACCGGAATTACTCCCTTGAGCGAGCTGCAAACCTTGGGGCCACTCCTGCGTTCAGCGTTGTCAAAACCAACCTGGCAGGACTGTCTGATGAAACCATTTTTGAGGACACCAAGGCACCCGGTCCCGGGCCTTTCTTTTACCGCGTAAGAGTAGAGCAGTAATTTTGCCCCATCACTCCACTACAACGGAAAACAACCTATGAATGCCAATAATCATACAATTCAAATCAAGAACCTTGAACAAAGGGCAGACGCAAGAGAGCGTCGGACCTGGCTCGCTCCGTTTGTCCTCCTTTTCAGCCTCGGCATCTTTGCGTTCAACACCCCGGCGGTGACTTTTCCCGACGCCAACCTTGAAGCGGCTGTCCGGTCGGCCCTTGGAATCCCTTCCGGTGAAATTACGCAACAGAACATGGCGGGTCTGACGAACTTATATGCGTGGAGCGCGGGAATATCACAATTGGATGGGTTGGAATATGCGACGAATCTTCAATCGTTGAACATAGGATATAATAGCGTTACCAATCTCAACCCTCTCTCCAACTGCTGGAAGTTAACATTGCTTGGTTTGTTTGAGAACAGGGTGACCGATGTCACGCCTCTGACAGGTCTTACTAATCTGGTCACGCTCGAGCTGTGGAACAACCGCGTTACAAGCGTCCTGGCTCTCTCGAATTTGAACCAGTTGACCAGCCTGAGCCTGGGATACAACGGGCTGACCAACGTTGACGGGCTGGCTGGCTGCTGGCGGCTGACTTCATTGAACTTATTCGAGGATAAGATTACCGACGTAACGCCTTTGGCTGGGCTTACCAACCTGACCACGCTCGAGCTGTGGAACAACCGCGTTACAAGCGTCCTGGCTCTCTCGAATTTGAACCAGTTGACCAGCCTGAGCCTGGGATACAACGGGCTGACCAACGTTGACGGGCTGGCTGGCTGCTGGCGGCTGACTTCATTGAACTTATTCGAGGATAAGATTACCGACGTAACGCCTTTGGCTGGGCTTACCAACCTGACCACGCTCGACCTGTGGAACAACCGGGCGGCAGACATCTCCAGCCTCTCAAATCTGAACCAGTTGACCTACCTGAATTTGGGATATAATGGAGTCACCAACGCACAGCCGCTTGCGGGCCTAACCAACCTGACTTACCTGAATTTAAATGGCAACGGAATCACCGACGCGCAACCGCTGGCCTCTCTGAAGATGCTGCAATCGCTGAGCCTTGGCGGCAACAAAGTGAATGAGCTGGCGCCGTTTGCCGGGTTAACCAACCTGGCTTATCTGGATCTCTGGCGCAACGGCGTAACCGATGCTTCCGCGTTGTCCGGCCTTACCAACCTGATTGATCTGTACCTGCCCGAGAATTCATTAACAAGCATAGCTTTCGTTTCCGGGATGTCCCGCCTGCAAACGCTGGGAGTCGATCTTAATCACATACGCAATGTCGATGTGCTCATCCATTGCCCTGCCCTCGTTAGACTGACGCTCAACAACAACGAGATCGAAGATCCCCAACCACTTGCTGGACTAACAAATTTGCGCGAAATCCAACTGCAAGAAAACTGGATCACAAACATCTCCGTCCTTTCCACGCTCTCGGCCCTGACCTACGCGGATGTCCGGTGGAATTTTTTGAATGTGGCGCCCGGTTCGGCGTCCCGCGCCGTGATTGACCAGTGGATTGCCAACGGAGCCACGGTATATTTTACGGAACAAACCACGGCGCCCAGAATTTCCTGGATAGCCGATCAAACAATTGCCCAGGGGAGCACACTTTCTCTTGCCTTCCGAGTGGCGGATGACGTGACGCCCTCGGGAGATCTCACGGTCACCGCTTCCTCGTCGAATACGGGCTTGCTGCCGAATGAGGGAATAGTTTTGGGCGGCAGCGGCGGGGAGCGCACATTGGAGGCAACACCGTGGGTGGATCAATTCGGCGTGGCCATCATTTACGTCGGTGCGGCCGATGTTTCACAAAATTCAGCGATCGGCTTTAAGCTTACAGTTCTGGAAACCAACGCGCCCGTCATCACAGGAACCACCGGTTGGGTTTCCGGCACCAATGCCCCCACAGGCTTGCCCTTGGTTGCCCTGAAGGCGGCGGTGAATCCGGGGAATTTGGCCACGACCGTTACGTTTGAATATGGACTGACAGTGAGTTACGGAGCTGTGACCGCGGCGCAGGTCGTTCCGGCCGGCAGCGTCGGCGTTGAGGTTTCCGCCAACATTACTTTCCAGCCAGGCCGCACATGCTGCTGGCGGGTGATTGCCTCGAATGCCGCAGGCACGCGCGTTTGTGCGAATCAGTCAGTTGCGGTCCCGGCGCTTTACAAACCCGGCGATCTCAACGGAGATGGACTGGTAGATCAGGCCGAACTGGATTCCGTTTTAGCCGGTTACTGGCCGACAAGCCCGTGGGTGTTCATGACCAACACCGCCGGGCTCGGAACCACTAACGTGGTATTCAGCCTTACCGACAGCACCGCTGGCAGCTTCAGCGTGCTGGTTTCCACCAATCTGTCGGATTGGGATTACATGGGACCTGCGGTACCGTTTTACCAATTCGCTGACCCGGCTGCCGCCGAGGAGCCTCAACGCTACTATCGCCTGAGCTGGCCATAACCAAATCTCGTTTCACCCGCGCAGCGCCTAGTACAGGCGGGCGCGCAAAAAGCGATTTCAGTAGTGGTACTACGAACTGCGCTACACCGACGATCTGGGCCCTAGCCCCATCTCGTACTTCTGGAACTGGATGCTGCTGGAACGGCGAGCCATGACCAATTGGACCTGGTCCTGCTTCGACATGGGTTCCCCTTACTCAGCCCACCGGTTTTACGGCGTCAAGCGGGTGCCATAGCTTGGATACTCGCAGCCGGGCAAGCCGTTGAAACGGCTCCTGGCTCTGGGCGGGCCACCACACCGGGCTGAAGCGCCGGTGTTAATGAGAGCAGAGCCGCCGGACGGACGTCTGGAACATCCGCACCCGCGTTACTCATCCAACTGGGCAGAGACGTCGCGTGCGCCGTGAAGGACACGGATAACCGCCAGCGGTTTGCTGGCGGGGTCATAGACCCACCTCAATCCTTAGCCTCGTGAAGAAAAATGCATAAATAGGTGAAAAAGTGCTTGC